>CALHOU010000095.1 GCA_938035945.1 uncultured Granulosicoccaceae bacterium | reverse complement strand
GCTTGCTTTAAGCTCTAGTTTATCTGCTTGGGCATTGGCTTTTGCCTTGTCCTTCTCTAGCACCGTATTCGCAATCAAGATCTGTGAAGAGCGGGGCGAGTCTGCGTCATTCTATGCATCAATAGCGATTGGCGTGTTAGTTGTACAAGATGTGATGGCGGTGGTTTATTTAGGCGTTGCCTCGGGTAAATACCCCACTCCATGGGCATTGGGTTTATTGGCCTTGTTCTTTGTAAAGCCATTCCTAGCACGTATGATGCGGGCAATTGGTCACGGTGAGTTGTTGTTATTCAGTGGTGTCGCGTTCGCCTTAACCATGGCCGAAGTGTTTGAATTCGTGCATATCAAAGGTGGGCTCGGCGCGTTGCTTATCGGTGTGTTGGTGGCGGCAGCTGATAAACAAAAAGCCAAGGAACTACACGATAAGTTAGCGGGTATAAAAAACTTATTATTGATTGGCTTCTTTCTACAAATCGGGTACTACGGATTTCCATCTGTAATGATGATTGTGGTTGCCTGTGTGTTGAGCCTGTTACTTATACTACGTCCCATTATTTACTTTTCACTTTTTTCATTGTTTGGATTGCGCGCAAGAACCTCATGGTTCTCGGGCATGTTGTTGTTTAACTACAGCGAATTTGGTCTTATCGTCGCTGCGGCGTCTGTACAGGCAGGTGTGCTTAGCGCAGATTGGGTCACCACCTTAACGCTCGCCATGGCCTTGTCGTTCTTTCTGGCAACACCCATCAACAAGCAAGTACATCGTTTGTACTTAGAATACCGACCGCAACTGATAAAGTATGAGCGCTCAACGCGTTTACCAGAAGAGGAAATCGGTTCTATAGGAGATGTTGATACTGCCGTATTGGGTATGGGGCGCGTGGGCCGCAACGCCTATGAGGCGTTAAAGTTATCGGGTCGTGAGAGGCTGGTGGGTGTTGAGGAGAGTTATGTACGCACCACGGCTCTGCTTGACGAGGGTTTTCACTGTGTACATGGTGATGCATCTGACCGGGATTTCTGGGAGCGCACAGGTTTAACGAAATGCGATTTGATTTTAGTTGGCCTGAGTAATCATCGCGAGAATCTACAAATTGTGGCCTTGGCCAAAGAGCTTGGGTTTAAAGGTCAACTTGCTGTGGCAGCAAGGTTTGGTGATCAGAAAGACGAGTTGGAAGCTTTGGGCTGTATATCGTTTAATCTATATGAAGAAGCAGGGCGAGACTTTGCCCTGCATGCGTTGAGTAAGTATGAATCGACTTAGCGTTTAACTAGCCGCGGCCAACCAAGGGCATTTTGGTTGCCATGATCGTCATATTAAGAACGTTCGCATCCAATGGTAAGTTCGCCATATTCACTACTGCATCTGCAACATGTTTGGTATCCATCGTGGGTTCTGGCTTAATGCTACCATCGGCTTGAGGCACACCTTTTAGCATCGCTTCGGTCATGGCCGATGCGGTGTTACCGATATCAATCTGCCCGCAGGCGATGTCAAACGGTCGGCCATCGAGCGCCAGTGTTTTAGTCAACCCGGTAATGGCGTGCTTGGAAACGGTATAGGGTACCGACCCTGGTCGAGGAGCCGTTGCCGAAATTGAGCCGTTGTTAATAATGCGTCCACCTTGTGGTTTTTGTTTGCGCATCAGTGCGAATGCACCGCGGGCGGCAATGAATGCACCGGTGAGGTTTACATCAATAACGGTTCGCCATTGATCAACCGTTAGCTCATCGATCGGCATAGGTGGAACATTGTTACCGGCGTTGTTGAATAAAACGTCGAGCCTGCCATGTTGATCTTCAATGCTTTTGAACATCGCATCCATCGAATCTTCATCGGTGACATCACAACTGATGGCAGTCATTTTGTCCGCCGCCTTGAATTGTGCAATCGTTTCATTGAGCGCTTCAATGCGACGGCCACTCAACACCACATGAAATCCAGCCGATGCCAAGGCTCCAGCCGTCTCACGCCCAATTCCCGACCCAGCGCCAGTAACCAATGCAATTCTTTCCATGCCTTTTCCTAATTCAATTATGGGGACAGTGTACTTAATTCTCTAATACGGGGACAGTTTACTTATATCGACAACGTCGATATAAGTAAACTGTCCCCGTATTCCCCGTATTGGTGGTGCTTATTTTCCGCTTAGTTCGTTCAGGCGTTCGGTGAGGTACTCGCCGGCGGTGTAGCGCTCAGATAGTTGGACGTCAGGTCTTGGGTGTAGGAATAGGGGCAGTGAGATTCGCGACTTTCTGGCGTCAGACCCTTCAGGGTTAATTACGCGGTGTGTGGTGGATGGGAAATGGGTGTGTGATGCTTCTTGCAGCATGTCGCCAACATTAATAATGAGATTGCCAAAATCGCAGGGCACATCTAACCAAGAACCATCTCGCTTTTTAACCTGCAAGCCTGGCTCATTAGCAGCCGGCAAAATAGTGAGTAAATTTATATCCTCATGTGCACTTGCGCGGATTGCGCCGGGATCGACATCGTCGGGAAGAGGTGGGTAATGTAAAACTCGCAGCAATGATTGATCGCTACCTTGAATCATGTTGGACAAGGGTTCGGTGAACTGACTTGCAACTTCATGGGGTGTGTGTTTTTCGACCCAACTTAATAACGTGGAGGCAAGGGAAATCGCATCTGCATAGTACCCGTCTAACTGTTGTTTGAGCCCATCCGGGCAGCGGCCCCAGGGATAAAAATGGTAATACTCTTTTATATCTCTAACCGTGTGACCTTTGGCTGTTTCGGCCATAGTGATCGGGAAGAAGCCATCGAATTTTTCGCTGTCGAATAAGTAGTTGTTTTTTTCCTCACTGGCGAAAAACCCGTACCAACTCTCGTAGATGGCATTCACATTTTCTTCGGGTATGGGATGATTTTTAAGCACACCAAAGCCAGTTTCACGCAAGGACTCAACGAATCTGACATCAGCGTCGGCCGCCATGTAATCAACTGCTACTAACTCACCCATTTACTTACCCGCTGGCACTGCGCCTGTTATATTTAGTGTCATATGGTAACAGAAGCGCCGTTTTGCTATGCGAACTTAGGGCAGCTGCGCTACCATGCACACACGAATATTACACAAAGCGTACATGGACCCAGCTCAGCAAACTCTGGCTATTCTGTTCGCCGACATCGCCGGCAGCACAGAGCTGTACGAGACAGTCGGTGATGTGGAGGCACATCGGCGAGTGGCAGAAAGTCTGGACTTTATGGCACGTGCCGTTCACGGGCACAACGGTCAAGTTCTAAGAACGGTCGGCGATTCAACACTGGCAAGTTTCACCTCTTGCGACGATGCCTTGTTGGCTGCTTGTGAAATGCAGCAATTGCACAAACAGACACCCCTGGCGGTTCGAGCAGGCTTTCACTTTGGCCCGGTCATTCCCGACAAAGGCGATGTTTACGGTAATGCCGTAAACATTGCAGCACGCGTTGCATCGTTTGCCAAAACCGAAGAAATCACCGCAACACATTCAAGTATTTCGCAACTTAGTGCGCAGAATCGAGCGCGGGCAACTTTGCTTGACAATATAAATATTAAAGGCATTGCCGAACCCATGGGGGTATACAGAATTGCATGGGAGGCCGACGAAGCTATGCATACGCGTGTGGCGCAGCCGGTTGCTGACTTTACCAATGTCAACGAACAAACAACCCTAGAGCTATTCAGTGCTGCGAAAAACTATCAAATGATAAAAGGTAGCCAGGCACTCACGATTGGTCGCGACGATCGATGCAGTGTGAGTGTGGATGGTGACCGCGTTAGTCGTCAGCACGCGAAACTAAGTTGGAGTGCTGGTCAGATACAGATATCGGACTCCAGTACTAACGGCACCTACATTCACAGAGAAGGGCAATCACCGTTGTTTGTTCGGCGTGAAACTGTTGTTTTAACGGGCAGTGGATATATCGGCTTGGGTTGCTTACCCGAAGAAGACGCATCGCATGCTTTGCGTTACAGCGTTCGCGACTAGCTAAGTTCAACTCCAGCCGCAATCATTGCATCGCGTGCAGCAGCAACTGAACCTTCCATATCGATTCCTCGACAAGCGCTTTGTATAACTACGGTTTTAAAACCTTCGCGTCGGGCGTCTTCGGCAGAGAAGCGCACACAAAAGTCGAGTGCCAAGCCAACGCAAAAAACGCGAGTTATCCCGCGTTCACGCAGGTAGCCGGTTAAACCGGTTGTGGTTGTATGGTCGTTTTCGAAAAACGCAGAATAGGAATCGATGGGTTGTCGAAAGCCTTTTCGAATAACATTCTGAATACAGTTGGTTTCGAGCTTTGGATGAAATTCTGCACCCATAGTGCCTTGTACACAATGATCTGGCCAAAGTGTTTGCGGGCCATAGGGCATGTCTATTTGTTCGAGCGGTGAGTGTCCGTCATGCACGCTGGCGAAGGATGAATGCCCGGCAGGATGCCAATCTTGCGTTGCTACAACGTTTGCAAACTGCTTGCTCAGCTCATTGATGCTTGCAACCACGGCATCACCATCAGGAACTTCCAGTGCGCCGCCTTTACAAAAATCATTTTGCACATCGATTATAAGCAGACAGTCTGTTTCGCTTGTTTTTGTTGTCATGATCTACTCACATATTGTGCAAGATTATTATTGTGCAAAATTATGGTTGTTGCGCGTAAAGCACCACAGCCCGTTGTTGGGCATCTTCTTCACCATCGGGTAATTGCGCAGCCGCGGCATCTTCGCCTAATCCACTTAAAGACTTTATCTTCGTGTAGCTAAAGCCATTTTGAATCAAGTAGGAACGCACATTCGTTGCGCGCTGCAATGCAAGCTGCTGATTGTAGGAGGCTGAACCACGACGATCGGTAAATCCGTAAATGGATACGCCTGTGGTTCGATTTTTCTCTTGCGCGATAAACGAATTAAGTACTTTGCCTGCAGCCTCGGTAATCGCTGTGCTATTTCGTTCAAAGTAAATTTTATATTCCGTGCTTTTTGCTTGCTGCTGTTCTCGCAATTCTTCCTGAGTTACAAAACCTTTTGCAGCCAACTCACTGACCTTTTCTTCTACTTGCGAAATGCTATTGATCAAGTTCGGATTAGGTGCGGCTTGCACATTTGCCAGCTTGTTTTCCAATGCTCGTATCTGCGCTTCCAATGCATTTTGCGCTAGAGTTGCATCGCTAGCTTCCGTCGAGGATGCTGGTAGATCGACCACGCGTTGTTCGAGTGTTTGAATCCGGTCTCGCGTTGCCTGAAGTGCGTTAGTCAACTCTTCAACTTCTGAGTTGTCGCCGCTGGATTGATTCATTTGCGCTTGTAGCCGCTCTAGCTGACTACGCAATTGCGCTTGTTGACCATCGATCAAGGATGATTCTGATTTGGTTTTCAGTATTTCTATACTGCGTGTGAGTTCGGCCAACTGAGCGTTGGTATCGGCAACGTTCTTTTCAAGGGATTGCATTTTCACTCGTGACGCGGAAAGTTCGTTGGTCATAGAGCCAATGCGCAAGGAATCTGATGTGGTTGTATCGAGTTTGTTTTCCAGTGTTGCAATGCGTTGATCGATCTGCGCATTGATGGTAGCCGCCGCTTCATCCTGACCATTGCTTGCATCTGCTGAAAGTGTGTTCAAACGAGCTTCGAATGAATTAATTTTTTCTTCCATGCTGGTAAGCGCCACGAGTTGCGAATCGTTGGACCGTCGCTGCTCATCTTGTAGCGTGGCAATTTGTGAATCCAAATTCGTTAACGCACTATTAATGCTGTCAGTATTGAATTGCTGCGACTGTTCTTCAATGCGTCGGTTAAGCAGTTCTAGTTGACTATCGATTGCAGTTACCTGATCGCTAACAGCTGCCGTATTTTTACTGAAAGTGTCGGCAGTTGCGGTAAGCGTGGTCTGAACTTCTTTTAGCGTCGACTCACTAGCGCTCATGCGTCGCTCAGCATCTTGCAGTCGACCATTGATAACCGATGGGTCAGCCGCTTCCTGGGTTGCAACAATGGCGGATTCGAGCGAATTTAAACGTTGGTCTGTTTCTGTTTGACTGGCCGCCTGCTCAGCTGCACGCTGTGTTGCTACAAGTTCCGCTTCAAGCGATTCAATCCGTGTATTGAGCGCCTTTTGTGAGGCGCCACCGTCGGCGACGGCGGCAAGGCCACCTTTAAAGCGATTGATGCCATCGCTGGCCCCGGCAGTTAAATCATCGACAGTGGCATCAGGGTGCTGGGTTTTCCAGTATCCAACACCCAACGCAAGGCCGAGTACCAATAAAGCGAGCAAGGATTTCATAGGCGTGAAAGATCTTTGGCTAATTCTAGAATCGGCCAAATTGTATCAAGGTTAGCTCGGAACGAGGAAAGAACTGCGACGCAATCGCCATGAGAGAGCGCGATCTGCAGTATCGCTCCTTGATTTGGTCGATTATTGATCAAATGAGCGTCAATTAAGCATGACGGCGTAAGGCAATCACGCTCAATGCAGGCAAAGTCAGTGATAGAGAATTTGCTCTTCCGTGACACGGCTCAGCGTCGCTGGTAACACGGCCCAGATTGCCTGTGTCGGTTCCACCATAAAAGGCGGCGTCGGTGTTCAGAACTTCTACATATTCACCGGCATCATCAATGCCGATTTTATAATCGTGTCTTGGTACTGGTGTGAAGTTGCAGACAACGATGGTCTTATCGGCACGGTTGCCAGAGGCATATCGATAAAAGCTAATCACACTTTGTTCTGCATCAGCACAATCAATCCAATCAAAACCGTCAGCGTTGCAGTCACCTTCATATAGCGAGGGCTGTGATTGATACAGATTATTCAGATCGCGCACGAGGGTGAGCATATTTTTATTGGCATCACTGTCCAACAAGTTCCAATGCACTTGGCTGTCGTGTGACCATTCTGCTTGCTGGGCAATTTCGCTGCCCATGAACATGAGCTTTTTGCCTGGATACATATACATGTATGCAAAAAATGCTCGTAAGTTTGCATAGCGTTGCCATTCATCACCTGGCATCTTGCCCAGCAACGAACCTTTTCCATACACCACTTCATCGTGCGAAATTGGCAGTAAGAAGTTTTCGCTAAACGCGTAGGTTAGGCCAAAGGTCAGATCATTATGATGGTATTTGCGGTAGGCCGAGTCTTTGCTGATATAGCTGAGCGTGTCATGCATCCATCCCATATTCCATTTAAACGTAAAACCTAATCCGTTCTCTTGCTGCGGATGACTGACACCTGGAAAAGAAGTTGATTCTTCAGCCAGCGTAATGCCACCTTCGGCATGGACCAATTCATTCATACGTTTCAAAAACGCCATCGCCTCTAAATTTTCACGACCACCATGTTGATTTGGAATCCATTGACCCTCTTCCCGTGAGTAGTCTAGGTATAACATTGACGCCACCGCATCAACTCGTAATCCATCGAGATGAAATTCTCTTATCCAATAAACGGCGTTGCTATAAAGGTAGTTTGCCACTTCCCGGCGGCCGTAGTTATAAATAAGAGTCTCCCAATCCTGATGAAAGCCTTGTCGCGGGTCGGCATGCTCATACAGATGCGTGCCATCAAATAAGCCAAGTCCATGTTCATCGGTTGGAAAGTGAGCCGGCACCCAATCCATAATCACACCAATGTTTTCGGCATGGCAGCGATCAACAAAGTAGCGAAAATCATCTGGGCTGCCAAAGCGCGAGGTAGGAGCATATAAACCAATCGGTTGGTAACCCCAGGAACCGGTAAACGGATGCTCGGTGATGGGCATTAACTCTATGTGCGTAAAATTATTTTGAATCACGTAAGCTATGAGCTTATCGGCAAGCTCTCGATAGGTTAGTGATCGATCATCAGAGTGTCGTTGCCATGAACCTGCGTGTACTTCATAGATAGCGATCGGCGACTCTTTTGGATCGTGCTGACGTCGGTTTTCAAGGTACTCATCGTCTGACCAGATAAATTCGCTGTTAAAAACAATCGAAGCATTTCCAGGCGGTTGTTCGAAGTAAGGCGCATAGGGGTCATTTTTCAGCGGAAGCACGGCACCGGCGTCGTCAACAACCTCGTATTTATATAAAGTGATATTTGTTAGTGCTGGGATAAAAATATCCCAAATACCCGTGCTAGGGTGCTTGCGCATACAATGTACACGTCCGTCCCAATCGTTAAATTCACCGATCACGCTCACACGTTTTGCATTCGGTGCCCAGACACCAAAGTGCACGCCATGTACACCGTTTAGGCTGGTGAGATGAGAGCCCAAGATTGTGTACAACTGCTGATGTGTGCCTTCGCCGAATAAGTGATGGTCGAGCTCACCGATGGCAGAAGAAAATGCATAGGGATCATGCATTTGCCAAGTGTGTTCATCGGCAACAAATTCGAATTGATACACGCCGGGATGTGTTTCTAGTTCAACTTCAAACAAACCACTGCTTGAGACAGCCATCATGGCGTGCCGTGAACCTGTGCTGTCGATGACGCTGGCGCTTTGCGCCTTAGGATTAAAGCTACGCACAACGTATCCAGACTTTATGCTGTGTATGCCCAGAATAGAAAACGGGTCGCGATGCTGGCCGTGGATAATCTCTTCGATAGTGCGTGCATTCATAGCCTGGTTCACGAGTACAGTTCACTTAAGTATTGCTTGGCGCTGTCGCTCCATAGAAAGCGTTTTTCTTTTGCAGCGGCGGCGATCAAACGAAATTGCTCCGGATGTTGTTCACGTAACTCAAGCACCTGTTGAATGCACTGCTGCAAGCCCTCGACTTGTTGCGCGACTGAATCGCCTTCAAAATGAAAGCCATCTATATTGTTGGTTATTGTATCGCGCAATCCACCGACTGCATGCACAATGCAAGGTTGTGCGTGCCGCATGGCCAGCATTTGGCTAATACCACAAGGCTCGAACGAGCTTGGCATTAAAAAAACATCACCATTAGCAAATAACATGTCGGATAGTGATTGCGCGTAGCGATTCAGAAATAGAAAGTTTGTGTGTTTTGAGGCGCTTTTTCTGCAAAGTGCCTCAAGCTCTGGGTCGCCGGAGCCTAACAATATGAAAACGCCACGCTCCTGCAAACCAGTGAGTAAGTCGTCGAGTACGGTGTTGTCATCTGTTGTGGGCTGTAATAACAGAGCCATTTTTTGTTCGGTCAGCCTGCCGACACTGGTAAAAACGTGACGGGGACGGTTACTGCTTAACCATTGCTGCGTGCGTTGATGCGCAACATAGTCAGCCGTGCTGATCGTGCTACTTTCACCTAACCAGCTTAAGAGTGCGTCTCCGATGACGCTCATCATAGAGTGCCATGGCATGCGCTCAGCAATCTGCTTGTCGTAATCAATGCCATTCACGATGCCGACAAGAGCGTTGCGTGCAGCGCACTGTTGTAAGTCCCGTTCAAGTCCCTCACCACCATGAAAACCACGTTCGGGCGCATTGGGTTGAATAATTTCCAGACTATATGATGGTGACACTGTGTGCACGATATCAGCAAGCCGAATGGATGCGGCAACCGGGTTTACACAGTCAAGCCATCGCGGGTCGGCGATCTTATTAGCGTTGTAATAAAGCTGCGGATACCATTGTTTTAATGAGGATGTATCGCCGGTGAATGGACGTATACCTTGCATGGCAAGATTATGAATACTGAACACCACGCGACAGTCTTTTAAACTGGCAAAGTTTGGGTCGAACTCGCGCAATATTGTAGCGAATCCAGCATGCCAATCGTGCAGGTGCAATACGTCAACATCGCTGACCACCTTATCGATGACGGTTTGTAGAGCGCCAGCACAAAACAAGGCAAACTTATTAGCATCCGTAGCAAAAGGTCGGTCGCTTGGGTCGTCACAATACACCTCGCCAGCGCCACAGGCGGCAAAATCCGGGTGATGCAAAACCAGATAGCGAACACCAGCGTCGCGGTTGGCGAACAACTCATAGACTTCAACTTTTTCGTTGATCCCAGCAAACTCAGTTTCAACGTCATCGACAAACTTGGAACCGGGCAGTGTGTGAAACGCACCGTAGGCGGGAATAAGCACAGTTACACTTGCGCCAGCGTCACTTAAGGCTTTAGGGATGTCGCGCACAACATCACCGATGCCACCAACTTTGGCGCCTGGGATTACGTCATTTTCAGCTGCTAGCATGCAGATGTGCGGATGTTGCGGCATAGCCGAGGGTATTTTCCCAGTAATACGGTTGATCCAGGTGCGCTAGCGTATCCTGTGTAGCGTCTGGCCGAGATGGTCTGGAGTCACAAGAGTTATGCCATTTTCCGTGACCCGAAAGCCTGCGGCTTTGTCTTTTTCAACATCGAAGCCAATTTCCATGTTTTCTGGTATCACGCAGCCGACGTCGATAATGGCATTTCGGATTTTACAATGCCTTTGAATGCTGACATCCGGAAGCACGACCGAGTTTTCAACGGAGCTGTAAGATCGTGCATCTACATTCGAAAATAACACCGAATTCTTAATATTCGCACCGGAAACAATACAGCCGCCAGACACCGTGCAATGGATAGCCATGCCACGTCGGTCTTCATCATCATGGATAAACTTCGCTGGTGGAAGTTGTTCCTGGTGTGTATAGATCGGCCAAACTTTGTCATACAAGTCGAGTTCAGGTTCGAACTCCAGTAACTCCATGTTCGCCGACCAGAACGCATCGAGCGTGCCCACATCACGCCAGTATGTGCGACCGTCCCCTTTACCCATCGGGTAGGCATACACGCGATACTTTTCAACCATATGCGGCAGTAAATCAGAACCAAAGTCGTGCGAACTTTTAGGATCATCGGCATCGCGTACAAGTTGCTCGTAGAGAAAATCTCGGTTAAAAACATAGTTGCCCATCGATGCTAACACTCGACCCGGTTTGCCAGGAATTTCAGCAGGCACAGCGGGTTTTTCATCGAATGCCAAGACGCGGTTGTTTTCATCGACGGTGATAACACCAAATGCGCCAGCGGCCTCTGCTGCATCCACTTCAATGCAGCACACTGTCATGTCAGCTTGTTCAGTTGTATGGGATGCCACCAGTGGGCCATAGTCCATTTTGTAAATGTGATCGCCACCCAGTATCAGTACATACTCAGGTTGTTGACGGCGAATGATATCCAGATTCTGAAATACCGCATCGGCTGTGCCCTTGTACCATTGCTCATCGATTCTTTTAGAGGCGGGCAGAACCTCTACGAACTCGCCAAACTCAGGTTTAAAACCCGACCAACCTCGAATAATGTGCCGAACCAAAGAGTGGGATTTGTATTGTGTGATGACACCGACGCGTCGAATGCCCGAGTTAATGCAATTTGACAAAGGAAAGTCGATAATGCGGAATTTACCGCCGAATGGCACTGCTGGTTTGGCCCGCCAGTCAGTAAGTTCGTATAATCGACTACCTTGACCGCCAGCGAGAATAAGGGCAAGCGTTTGCTTGGCTAGGCGAGAAATGTTGCGTTCTTCGTGCTGGCTCATAAACAATGTGTCCAAATGTTTCTCAATCAGCATATAACGAGAGCGGTTATTTTCAAAGCAATTTTAAAAAATCCGCCAACAGACGCTAACTATTGAATAGACACGTCGAAGTGCTGCTACTCTTACACCGACTTGATTTACCACGACCAATTCCCAAAAAAATAACATGGCTGCAAACTTGAACAAGCACAACGCGCACACGCAAAAACAGGCTAGAGAACTGATCACGAACGCCGCCGTTTGGCAGGCCGGAACCGAATCTGTGGGGGATGATGTTGATGCGTTAAAAAAATCAATTGTGCAGCATTTTTCACACACACTGGGTCGGGATGTCGACAATGCGCCACCGCACGCCTTGTACAGTGCACTGGCATTGGCAGTGCGTGATCGCTTAATGGACCAGTGGCGCATCACTCGCGCAGAAACCGAAAGCCGTGATATCCGCCGCACTTGTTATATGTCGCTCGAATTTTTAATGGGACGATCCTTATCAAACGCTGTGCAAAATTTAGATTTGATTGAGCCTGTGCGACAAGCCTTAAATCAATTAGGGATGGAGTTGGAAGAGCTTGAAACTCTAGAACACGACGCAGGTTTGGGGAATGGTGGGCTAGGGCGATTGGCCGCATGCTTTCTCGATAGTTGTGCGTCTCTGGGCTTACCCGTGACCGGTTATGGCTTGCGTTATCGCTATGGCATGTTCAGACAAGAAATAGAAGACGGTCATCAAATCGAAAAGCCTGACAATTGGTTGCGTGATGGCCACGTCTGGGAAATTGAACGAGCCGAGCACACGTGTGTGGTGCGTTTTGGTGGTCACGTTCAAGCGGATTCAACCGGTGGTTCACCTGATCGACGTGAATGGCAAACCAACGACGAAGTGCTGGCGGTACCGTTCGATGTGCCCGTGCCAGGCAACGGTAACGATGTTGTTAATACCTTGCGTTTATGGTCGGCATCGGCCACGGATGAATTTGATTTATCTGAATTCAACGCAGGCGGTTACGCAGAAGCCGTGTCGGCAAAAACGGCTGCTGAAAATATCACTATGGTGTTGTACCCGAACGACAGCAGTGAGAACGGTAAAGTATTGCGACTACGTCAACAATATTTTTTAGTTTCGGCAAGTTTGCAAGATGCGATTCGGATTTGGTTAGGAACTCATGATGACTTCGAAGGGTTTGCTGACAAACATTGCTTTCAAATGAATGACACGCACCCCAGTTTGGCCGTGGCCGAGCTGATGCGCTTGTTAATTGATGATCATGGTATGACATGGGACGATGCGTGGACAGTGGTCACACGCTGTTTGGCCTATACCAATCACACGCTGCTGCCCGAAGCCTTGGAATGCTGGTCGTTACATATGCTAGAAGAATTGTTGCCGCGGCCGATGGAGATCATTCAAGAAATCAATCGTCGCTTTCTACTGCAAGTGGCCAGAGAGTGGCCCGGCGATTCTGCTAAGCAAGCGCACATGTCCATCGTCTCCTTTGATGAATCGCCGGTTGTGCGTATGGCGCATTTGGCAATCGTTGGAAGTTTCTCCATCAATGGTGTGGCGCAGCTGCATTCTGATCTTTTGCAAAAAGGTTTATTCAAAGATTTCTTTATGCTTTGGCCAGAGCGATTCAACAATAAGACCAACGGGGTTACGCAACGGCGTTGGCTAGCGCATTGTAATCCGGGTCTTGGCGCTTTGTTAAACGAAAACATTGGCGGTGGCTGGGTAAATGATCTTGATCAGCTAGAACGAATTGCGCCAATGGTTGATGATGCACAATTGCAAAAGCGTTGGCTGAATGTGAAACAGCAGAATAAACAACGCTTGGCTGATTTTGTTCAACAGCGAATCGGCATCGAGGTGTCGACCGATATGTTGTTCGATGTGCAGGTTAAACGCATGCATGAGTACAAGCGACAGTTATTGTGTGCGTTGCATGCGGTGCACTTATATTTGCAGATAGTCGAAGGGAATGATGCGGGGGCAGCGCCGCGTTTTATATTAATTGCGGGTAAAGCAGCTCCCGGCTACTACATGGCCAAAGCCATTATCAAGCTTATCAATAACGTGGCGTCTGTCATCAACAACGACCCGCGAACGGCCGGCAAACTGCGTTTGGTATTCTTACCCGACTATAATGTGTCGGCGATGGAAATCATTGCCCCAGCCGCTGATCTATCCGAACAAATATCCACCGCGGGTAAAGAGGCCTCCGGCACTGGCAACATGAAGTTTATGATGAACGGTGCGCTCACCATTGGTACCCTGGATGGTGCCAACGTGGAAATATTAGAAGCTGTCGGCGAAGAAAATTTCTTTCGCTTCGGGCTCAGTGTTGATGAAGTGGAAGCCCTGCGACCAAACTACTCACCGTCCGCTGTTATCGCCGTTGAATCGCGCGTCAAAGCGGTGTTGCAAGCATTTGAATCTGGCATGTTTGATTGTGGTGATGGGGAATTGGTCCATCGTGCGATTGATGCGGCCACCAGTAGCGACGATGCGTGGATGACTATTGCCGACTTTCCAGCCTACATCGATGCTCAGAACGCTGTTTCGGCATGTTGGGCAGAGCAGGAAAAGTGGACGCGCATGAGTATGTTAAATACCGCTAATAGCGGCCGTTTTTCTACAGATCGCACTATGCGCGACTACAATAGAGACATATGGAATCTGTCTCCCTTGGGCAAGCCGCCAGCCGCGGACTAAGCCTTATAAAACTACTACCGGGTAAACCCGCGCCGTTTGGTTCAACACCGGACGCCGCGGGTGTTAACTTCGCGCTGTTTTCTGCGCACGCCACCAAAATAGAGCTGTGCTTGTTCAATGAAACCGGTGAAAGAGAACTTGCACGACTCGAATTACCGGGCCGTACCAACGATGTTTGGCATGGTTATCTGCCCAATGCTGAAGCTGGCCAACTTTATGGCTATCGTGTACACGGACCTTATGAGCCGTACAATGGCCATCGCTTTAACCCCCACAAGTTATTGATCGACCCGTACGCGCGGCAATTGCATGGCGAACTTGTTTGGTGTGACGAGCTCTATGGCTTTGAATTAGGGCACGCTGACGCCGACCTATCGTTTGATACGCGAGATTCAGCCCCCTTCGTGCCAAAAAGCATGGTCGTCGACAACTCATTTGTGTGGCGCAATGATCGTCACCCACGTACCCCAATGGTAGACAGTGTCATTTATGAAGCGCATGTCAAAGGCTTGACTCGCTATTTTCCAGGGTTGATAGGCAAACGCCGAGGCACCTACAGTGCTTTGGCGTCAGCATCGGTGCTGCGGCACTTGACGGACTTGGGTGTGACTGCTGTTGAGCTCCTGCCTGTGCATGCGTTTGTTGATGAGAGTTTCACGATTGATAATGGTTTGAGTAATTATTGGGGCTACAACACGCTTGGTTTTTTTGCGCTGGCCAATCGCTATGCGATGGCCGATCCGATACTGGAATTCAGAGCCATGATTCGCGGGCTGCATCGCGCCGGTATCGAAGTGATTTTAGATGTGGTTTACAACCACACGGCCGAAGGTTCTGAGTTAGGCCCCACACTGAGTTTTCGCGGCATTGACAATGCGTCTTATTACCGCCTTAACGATAATAAGCGTTTTTACTTGAACGATACGGGTACGGGCAATACCGTTAACGTTGCCCATCCACGCGTTATGCAATTGGTGATGGATAGTTTGCGCTATTGGTCAAGCGAACTGCATGTTGATGGATTCCGTTTTGATCTGGCTACGGTGCTGGGACGTGAACTCCATGGCTTTGATCGGGGTTGTGGTTTTTTTGATGCGCTTGGTCAGGACCCTGAGCTTCGTGAAACCAAACTCATTGCGGAGCCTTGGGATATTGGCATGGGTGGCTATCAGCTTGGTCAATTTCCACGTGGTTGGTCTGAATGGAATGATCGATACCGAGACACGATGCGCCGCATATGGGGCGGCGAAAAAGGACTTTTGCCTGAGTTTGCGAATAATTTACTAGGTAGTAGCGATGTGTTTGAATGGTCGCAACGAAGCCCTGCATCGAGCCTTAACTTTATAACCTCGCATGATGGATTTACCTTAAAGGATTTGGTTAGCTATGCGCATAAGCACAATCAAGCTAACAATGAAGACAACCGTGATGGACATTCGGCTAACTATTCATCGAACAGTGGTTATGAAGGGGAAACAAAAGATCCGCATATCAATGCCAATCGAGCGCGTAAGCAACGTAACTTGCTCACCTGCCTGATCATATCTCAAGGCGTGCCTATGATATTGGGTGGCGATGAGATTGGAAATTCTCAACAAGGCAACAACAACGCCTATTGCCAGGACAATGCAATAGGTTGGATAGATTGGCGAGCGAGGCGCGCTGACAGAAAGTTGCAGCAGTTCTTAAAGCAGTTGATCGCGATACGCCACAGTCAGCCGGTACTACGCCGACCACACTTTCTGCACGCAACCAATACCTCAAAGTCCACGGGTGTTGCCGATGTTTGCTGGTTTAACAGCCAGGCGCAAGTAATGACCGATGATGATTGGCATAACCAAGAGAGTCAATTTCTCGGCTTGCTGCTGCCAGGTGATGCCAGTGATGCGAAAAACGCAATGGGCGAGACAGACGATGGGGATGCACTATTAATCCTATTCAACTTAGGCCATGAGGCCGTGGACTTTCGCGTGCAGGATATGCCCAATTTAGGAGCTCGCTGGGAGTTGATACTCAATACGTTCGCAGAAGCATTCACACCAGCCACGATTGCGCACGAAGTTGTCGTTCAAGCGGATTCCGTTGTAATTTTGCGCTGCTATACTCCTGTCAATAGCTAATTTGGCTTTTAATTTTAGTAGGTCTGAAATGAATTCGAGATTGTCGGCCACGCACTTACTGCGACACTTAGTCTTATTTCTATTTATTGGTGTGTTTCTACTCACGATGATTCGTGCCGCTTATGTGTTATGGCAATTTCCTAAAGCGATGGAATCGAATGCATTAATCGATATCTTCGTGATGGGCTTGCGTTATGACTTGGCGTTTATGGGAATCCTGTTATTACCGGTGGTCGTATTTGGATGTATTTTCGGGTTGCTCGATGCGACTAAAAAGTTTGCGAAGTTTCTCGTCGTGTTTTTGTTGATGCTGGGCATGATCTTTCTCGTAGTGTCTGAACTAATAACCCCATACTTTATGGCTGAGCAAGGTGTTCGTCCAAACTTACCCGTATTGATGTCAATCTCCGATCCCGTTGCAATGCTTGCAGGGCTCTGGTCGAAGTACATGATTCCGGCGGTAATCGGATTAATCCTTGCCGTTTTAATTATCATTGCCTATTCAGCGCGATTAGAAGTGAGTCGCTTATACCGGTTTCCGTTAGCACCACTTTCAACTTTGTTATTGCTGATTGTGGGCGTTGCATTGTGTGCATTGGCTGTTTATTCAGGTATTGATCCGACGCAAGCACCGCTATCGCCATCCACTGGATTGATTTCGAGTGAAACCGTTATCAATGAGATTGCATTGAACACCGGTTATAAGATGCTTTATTCGTTAGTATCGCCGTTTCTACCCTAAAATGCAGACGCTGCAGCAACGCAGCGTCAGTAGGCTAAGCGTATCGCGAACGCGCCAACGACAATTAAACTCGTGGCCCACACAATATCCAAGTTAAACCAGGTTTTTGATAGGTATTTAAGACCAAAATACCCATAAATAAATGCTGCGAGTACACCACCTGCAAGCGTCATAGACAACGTGTGTACCGCTGCCACTTTGATCGCAGCGGATAGTGTACCGGTCATTAAAACATCTGCGGCCAAGTGACCATTGTCCAGTGTTTCGGGTGAACACAATTCCAGATACACGGGCAGTAACATTAAACCTGCGCCATGCGCGGTTGCGGCTAGAAAAGACCAAAGCGCTAATCGCGCTGGGTGTACACGGGCCAGAAATTTTGGGTGTCGTCGATTGATCAACAAGTAACAACCCATCGCGACCACCAGCGCTGCAGCGCCCAAGCGTATTTCACGATCCCAAATAAACAGCGTTGCCATCATTGAAAACGGCAACAAAATAACAAGCATGGCGATCAGGTGACCCGCGGCCAACATCGCAAGCGCCCTAGGTAGTGCGCGAGCTCGTTGTTCCATCAAGCCCGCCGACACAGCCAATGGCCAGCCCATGCCAGGGTTTAATCCGTGATAAACACCAGACGCAATAACAGCCCACCAAAGGGCTGTCATTGAGCTCATTTCCGTTACCATTTAAACGTTCGGGTAACAAAAACTATCGGTTGAGCAATCACCACCTTCGAGTCTGATTTGATGGCTTCTGTAGCCTTTTGGAAAGTCAATGTAGAACTCTTTATCCAGTGCAAAGCTGCCATCATCGCCCACGCGTGCCATGACCATCTGCCCGCCTTCGTCATCTGGGTAAAACTGATCATCCCATGATGAATACAGGGAGTTCGTCCAGTAGACCCGTTTGCCGTCACGACTAATCTCTACCATTTGCGGCCCGTATGCGAAGTCTTTACCGTTTGGGTGCTTGGTGTCTTTGACAATGCCGCCAATTTCTACTTTCCCTGCCAACACAGGATTCATCGGATCGCTAACATCATACTGGTGCATTTCCCCTATACCCCAGCATGCAACATAAAGGTATTTATCATCCAGACTTAAATCAATGTCGGTGACTAACGGTGGAACGGCTGAAAAACCCTTTAGTAGTTCAGGTAAATCGTCAGGCTCTGCTGGATGCGGATCAATAGTGATGGTTTTCTTGGCTTGCCAGTTTCCATCATCATCACGCCACCAAGTAAAAATAGCACCTTGCAGATTTGTAGTATCTACGACAACGCCACAAAATCCGTAGGATTTTTTCGGGTCGTGGGCGGGCCGAATCTCTAAGGCCATTTGATGATTTTCGCCTAAATCTATGGTTTGTATATTTTTGCGTTTGCGTAAATCCCAGAAATGAATTTTGTGGCCGTATTGATTGCTTAATAAGTCCTCGGCTACCACGCCATTTTCAAATTGTGGCGGCAATCCCCATTCGGAACTCACCATATAATCTTGCGGTAAGTTCCACCAAAAATCGTAGTGCTTTTCTTGTTCACCACGGTCCATCTCGTATCGACCAATGATGTCGAACGTCTCGCAATCCATGATGAAGATCCCAGGCGGACCATCCGTTCCATCTTCGCCGCCACCGCCAAGTGTAGATACGTAGATGCCTTCAGGGCCGCAATGAATCGTGTGTGGTCTGGAGTAACCTGTTTTGGAGAAAATCTCCTCAGGTTCAATGGTTTTATGAATTTTAGCATTGAGTGGATCTTTAACATCAATGATAAAAATCCGTGACGAACGTATGCCAGGAACAATTAGGTACCGCCGTTCAAGAAATGCATGCCCAGACATGGGCGATAGAGAAGAGGAACAGGCATTCCAGCCAAAGTGATGAAATTCGTCACCTTTGGTGGGCACAATTACTTGATGAACTATCTGACCATAAGAAGTGGAGGTGGGATTGAGATCCACTATTGCTATGCCGTCTGAATCAGATCCATCAGGGCTGAGCATGACGGTGAATCCGAAGTTCTCAATCGGCGCTTGCATTGCAAGTTGTGCGGTTGCGTGAAAAGTGGGATCCGGTTTTACGTTCATAACTGCTCCTGATGTTTTTATAACTGACAATTCGTGATATTGGTTTTCCTGATGTTCAAATCGCTGGGACAGCGGTTGGTTATCGCATAACAAGCTGGTAAAAGCAACAGCATCTCGAGCATAGATCGAGTTGTCGATGAAGCGACGGCGAATAGTAAGAATGGGTAGTTTTTCGAGCTGTCGGTCAATGAAATAACAAGGTGTCCGAGACAAATTATCGCAGGCCGGAAATTTTGTCTCACATCCAATTTGTTTAAGCAAAAGAATTAATCATCAACCTATCTGCCGCATTGACTTTGAATTTGCAGCTAATTAGTGTCATTGCAACAGCAAAAAAGATAGAGTTTCTAATTGAACATTTTGCCGACCGCTTTTTTTACGGCTGTGCTTATCAAGGTACTGTGTCGCCATGCTTGAAATGATCAATGTCAGCAAGCGTGTCGGTAATGAGCTTCATATAGACAATGTTTCATTAAAGTTTGAGCGCGGATCGCTCAACGTATTACTTGGCCCCACGCTCGCCGGCAAGACATCGCTAATGAGACTGATGGCAGGTCTTGATCGACCCAGCTCTGGCGACATTCAAGTCGACGGCAAAAGCGTACTGGGTATGCAGGTGCGGCATCGCAATGTGGCGATGGTCTACCAACAGTTCATAAACTATCCTGGCTTTAGTGTCTACGATAACATCGCATCGCCGATGCGTTTGGCGGGCGTGGATACGGCCAAGCTCGACAAACGCGTTCGCGAAGCGGCAGATTTACTGCGACTGACTGAGTATTTGGACAGGATGCCATTGCAGCTATCAGGTGGCCAACAACAACGTACGGCGATTGCTCGTGCACTGGTAAAGCAAGCCGACTTGGTTCTATTGGATGAACCCTTAGCTAACTTGGATTACAAATTGCGCGAAGAACTGCGCGTGGAATTGCCGAAAATATTCGCACAAACCGGAGCGATTCTTTTATACGCCACAACCGAACCGCACGAGGCGCTTTTGCTCGGTGGCCAAAGTGCCACGTTGCACCAGGGCAAGGTGACGCAGTTTGGCAAGACAATCGATGTGTACAACAATCCGCAGAGCTTAACCACGGCGCAAACCTTTTCTGACCCACCATTTAATACTGTTGCATTGACCAAGCAAGGTGGAGAGCTGCGTTTTGGTAATGCCAATGTCGCAAACATACCGCAAAAAATTAATGCACTCAATGATGGTGATTACACGGCAGCTGTTCGACCACATCATTTATCCTTAGCGCCGTCAGAAAAACACAGCGTGGCTGTGCAAGCAGAGGTTGGAACAAGTGAAATTACCGGTTCGGAAACCTTCGTTCATGTTAATGCCAATGGAAACCGTTGGGTTGTGTTAACCCATGGTGTGCATCGGGTTAATCCTGGCGAACAGATTACCTTGTATGTCGATCCAGCCAGCTTGTATTTATTTGATCATCAGCAATCTTTGGTGCATGCACCAGAGCAGTACGCACAGGGGTAGAGCGTATTGGCTAAGATAAAACTCAATCAACTGGCTCATTCTTATTACCCAAACCCAGGTTCGGATGAAGACTATGCGCTCAAGAGCATGGATTATGATTGGGATGATGGTGGTGCGTATGCATTGCTAGGTCCATCGGGTTGTGGAAAAACAACGCTATTAAACATTATCTCTGGATTGCTACAGCCATCGAAAGGCCGTATTGAATTTGATGATGTGGATGTTACACAGCGCACGCCGGAAGAGCGCAATATCGCGCAGGTGTTTCAGTTCCCTGTTATCTACGACACTATGACGGTTGCGCAAAATCTTGCATTTCCATTGCATAACCGTGGCGTCGAAGCGCAAGAAGTGGAAAGGCGCGTTGCCGATATGCTTGAAACGCTTGAGTTATCGGCCAAGGCCGATCGTCGCGCACAAGGACTAACGGCAGACGAGAAACAGAAAATTTCTTTAGGCCGTGGTTTAGTTCGCTATGACGTTAACGCAATTTTGTTTGATGAACCGTTAACCGTTATTGATCCGCAAATGAAGTGGCAACTGCGCACAAAACTAAAGGAGCTGCATCAACGTTTTAAACACACCATGATCTACGTAACGCACGATCAAACCGAAGCACTGACGTTTGCTGACAAAGTGGTTGTGATGTTCGAAGGCGAAGTCGTACAGATAGGCACGCCTGAGGAGTTATTTGAGCGGCCAAGCCACACGTTCGTGGGTTACTTTATTGGCTCGCCAGGAATGAACATTTTGCCGTGTGCAATTGATGGTGCTGCAGCCATAGTTGATGGACATCGCATACCTTTAGGATTTCACTACAACCCGCCAGCCAAGGCCAAGCTTGAACTTGGTGTGCGCCCAGAATTTGTGCGCTTTGCCAAGAATACAGAGTATGGCGTCCCTGTCTCGATTGAGCGCGTTGATGATGTAGGGCGACATCGCATCGCCAAGGTGCACCTTGGCCAGCATTCCATAAATGTCCTGCTGGCTGAAGGTGAGCCCGTACCGAGTTACAACATTGCCGTTGTGTGCGACCCCATTCGTAGTGGCGTGTATGCAAATGATCACCGGATTGAGGGTCAGGCGTTGAAGGAGGCCAGCGCATGGTAGCTAAAACGGTCAATCAACGAGCCTGGTTTTTAGTTCTTCCGGTTTTGTTTATTGTGGCCTTGAACGCGATCATTCCATTGATGACGGTCGTAAACTACTCGATACAAGACACGTTTAGCCCAGGCGTATTCTTTTTTGAGGGGACAAAGTGGTATCAAGAGGTTTTATCGTCTTCTCGTTTTCATAGCGCCCTTGGACGGCAGTTTTTGTTTACAGCGATCATATTAGCGATCGAGATTCCACTGGGTGTGGCTGTGGCGCTGGCCATGCCCAGAACGGGTCCGTGGGTGTCTGTTTGTTTGGTGCTTATGGCCTTGCCCTTACTTATCCCATGGAATGTAGTGGGTGCGATGTGGAACATCTTTGCTCTACCCGATATTGGCTTACTTGGCTACGGGCTTAACTGGCTCGGCTTTGACTACAACTACACACAACAACCGGTTGCCGCGTGGTTTACGGTGGTGTTGATGGATGTATGGCACTGGACATCCTTGGTTGTGTTGTTAGCCTATGCCGGTTTGTCGTCGATTCCAGATGCGTATTATCAAGCTGCGAAAATTGATGGTGCGGGTCGCTTTGCGGTGTTTCGTTATATTCAATTGCCCAAAATGAAGCGTGTGCTCATTATTGCCTTACTGCTGCGCTTTATGGATTCATTCATGATCTATACCGAACCGTTTGTATTAACCGGCGGCGGTCCCGGCAATAGCACCACTTTTCTGTCTATCGATTTAGTAAAAGCGGCCATTGGCGAGTTTAATTTAGGCATAGCTGCAGCCATGAGTATTTTGTATTTCTTGATGACCTTACTCGTTTGTTGGGTTTTCTACACATTAATGATGCGCGGGGAAGATGAAACATGAAGCGCACCAAAATCATCGTCGTGTTTGTGTACATCCTGTTCTTGATGCTGCCAATCTATTGGTTGCTGAACATGAGCTTTAAAACCACCAACGAAATATTGGGTGGTTTTAGTTGGTATCCACAAAACTTTACCCTAGATAGCTACATCACCATCTTTACCGACCCAACTTGGTATAACGGCTACATCAATTCGATCACTTATGTGTTAATTAATACGGTGATATCAGTGTCGTTTGCGTTACCCGCTGCCTACGCATTTTCCCGTTATCGCTTTATGGGCGACAAGCATTTGTTTTTCTGGTTGTTGTCGAACCGTATGGCGCCGCCTGCAGTTTTCGTTTTACCGTTTGTTGAACTGTATTCGGCAATGAGTTTGTTTGACACGCCTTTGGCGGTGGCGTTAGCGCACTGTTTGTTCAATGTGCCGTTGGCGGTTTGGATACTCGAAGGATTCATGTCTGGTGTGCCTAGAGAGGTTGATGAGACGGCGTACATAGACGGTTACTCGTTCCCGCATTTTTTCGTAAAAATATTCATGCCGCTGATTGCCGCCGGGATTGGTGTTACGGCTTTTTTCTGCTTTATGTTCAGTTGGGTCGAAATGCTATTGGCAAAGAATTTAACGTCTGTGTCGGCAAAGCCGATAGTGGCGATCATGACAAAAACGGCGTCTACATCGGGCTACGAACTTGGATTACTGGCGGCAGCTGGTGCACTAACCATTGTGCCCGGTGCCATTGTTATCTGGTTTGTTCGAAAGTACATCGCCAAAGGCTTTGCCTTGGGACGGGTGTAATGGCGAGGTTAATATCATGAAACCGCTGGCTTGGATGGCGTGGACTTGGCAGACCGGTGTGTTTTTCGGATTCATTGCGGTGTGCTTGATAACCATGTTTGTTTGGGAGCTGGCCCGTCCTGGTGGCAGCCCTAGAAAAGGCATTCTTAAACTGGATACAACCCGCGGCGATCGACTGTTTATTTCTTTGTTAGGCAGTGCCTATTTACACGTTGCTTGGTTGGGCTTAACGAATATGCCGCTATGGTGGTGTTCTATCGTAGCTGGTTTTTTTGCACTCGCTGTTTTTCGTTGGGTGTAGTTGTAGGAGGCAAATTCTGTAGTGCTTGGCTGCAGCGTTTGTTGATGTTTTATTTATTGTATATCCCAAGCAATTCTTTCAACAGGAGGGTAAAAAATGAAACAACAATTCGTAGCATCCTTTGTGGCTGCTGCATTCACGCTAACAGCAGGTCAAGCTGTAGCAGATATGGCAGCCGCCGAGAAGTGGGTTAACGACGAGTTTCAACCATCCGTTCTTAGCAAAGAAGAGCAGATGACTGAAATGGAATGGTTTGTTAACGCCGCAGCTCCGTTTAAAGGGATGGAGGTCAATGTATTGTCGGAAGGTATCCCGACTCATACCTATGAATCTAAAGTACTGACCAAAGCGTTTGAAGAGATAACCGGCATCAAGGTTAATCATCAGATACTAGGTGAGGGTGAGGTAGTTCAGGCGGTTCAAACGCAAATGCAAACTGGGCGAAATTTATATGACGCCTATGTTAACGATTCGGATTTGATTGGCACGCATTCACGTTTGCAGCTAGCGGTTAACCTAACCGATTTTATGGCTGGTGATGGTAAAGACGTAACCTTGCCAACACTTGATCTTGATGACTTCATGGGCACGCAGTTCACGACTGGCCCGGATGGAGACTTATATCAATTACCAGATCAGCAGTTTGCAAACCTGTACTGGTTCCGTAAAGACTGGTTTGATCGTGAAGACTTACAGGCTGCGTTCAAAGAGAAGTATGGCTACGATTTAGGTGTGCCCGTTAACTGGTCTGCTTATGAAGATATCGCCGAATTTTTCTCAAACGACGTTAAAGAAGTGGATGGTGTCGCGATCTTTGGACACATGGATTACGGTAAGCGCGCACCGGATCTAGGTTGGCGCATGACCGATGCATGGTTGTCTATGGCAGGAGCGGGTAGTCCAGGCGAACCAAACGGTATTCCTATCGATGAATGGGGTATCCGAATGGAAGAGGGCTCTTGTAATCCTGTGGGTGCTTCTGTTTCTCGCGGCGGTGGTACAAATGGCCCGGCGGCTGTTTATGCCATTCGTAAGTGGGATGAATGGCTACGAGCATACGCACCTCCAGGGGCTGCAAGCTATGACTTCTATCAATCCTTGCCAGCGCTAAGTCAGGGTAATGTTGCTCAGCAAATCTTTTGGTACACAGCGTTTACCGCTGATATGGTTGCACCAAAGTCAGCTGGTAATAACACCGTTGATGATGAAGGTAACCCGTTGTGGAGAATGGCACCATCACCACACGGTCCTTATTGGGAAGAAGGGCAGAAGGTAGGTTATCAAGACGTAGGTTCTTGGACCATTCTTAAATCCACCCCGCTCGATCGTGCGAAAGCAGCATGGTTATATGCACAGTTTGCCGTATCTAAAACCGTTGACGTGAAGAAAAGCCAAGTGGGTTTAACCTTTATACGTGACTCCTCTGTTCGCCATGAGTCATTTACAGAACGTGCACCAAAGCTCGGTGGCTTGGTTGAATTCTATCGCTCGCCTGATCGTGTGCGTTGGTCACCAACGGGTATTAACGTTCCCGACTATCCAAAGCTTGCGCAGATTTGGTGGCAACAAATTGGTGACGTAAACTCAGGTGCTTTTACACCTCAACAAGCCATGGACAGATTGGCTGAAGAGATGGACTTGGTCATGTCACGCATGCAGGCGGCAGATGAAGCTGCACAGGTATACGGCGGTTGTGGTCCTCGCTTGAATGAGCCAAAAGATCCTTCTGAATGGCTGGGTAAAGGCGGTGCAAAAGCGAAGCTGGATAATGAGAAGCCACAAGGCGAAACCATTGCCTATGATGAGCTCATCAAACAATGGGCTCAGTAAGAGGCCTAGGGGTATGAGTTGGCCCAGGTGCGAATCTGGGCTGATTTAAGTTGTACTCGGCGCAGTTTACCTGCGCCGAGTTTCTCTATTGAGCCAGTTTCCGGCCAAGTAGCATGGATGGGCGCTCAACCACTTTATAAGAAATAACCGCAAGCAAGTGTGTGATTAGCAAGGTGCTGATCAACATAATCAAATAACGCAGCAAGCCATCGTTAATGTCTAAATGAATCAATAACAGCACTACCGCTCCTATCACGAGATTGTGGTACAGGTAGGTGCTGTAAGATATGGTGCCATAGTATTCCAGCCAGCCCTGTATCTTTTTGGGCAAAGACATGCGAGTGAACATACATACACCGATGCAAACCAGTGCGAAAAACACACTCCAGTTGTATATTTGATCGATGAATGGAAGCTTAGGCATTGGCACAATACCTCTGGTTATGAGTGTCATGATGGTGTACGACAGAGGCAACAAAATCAGGGCGATATATCCGGAGTAGCGCTTTGTGGTCGTTAAGTAAATATGGCCAAGAATCACGCCACCGCAAAAGCTGTAAGCCAAACGGAAAAAAGCACTGGATTGATCCGGTATATCAAAAAAGAAATTGAACGCGATCAATGCAGAGCCGACAAGTATAGGTCCGGCGATACCCAGTCGTTTTAACAAGTAAACGATAAGCGGGAACAATAAGTAAAATTGAAATTCGACCGGCAAACTCCAAAACGCGTTGTTAAACAAACCGTATTGGCCCACATAGTTAAACGTCATGGTTAAGTAGGCAACCACGTCAGCAGCGGTGAAGTCGGTTAAAAACTGCCGCTCTACCCAGTGACCTTGTGGTTCAACATAGAATTGCCTAAAAATAATTGAGAACGCCATATAAGCTAACATGGCAACAACGAAAGCCGGCCAAATGCGAAAAAAACGTTTAACGTAAAATTTGAACGTCGAGGGTGTCTGACCTCGACTACTGACGTACAGGGTGGCGCCACTGAGTGCAAAAAATAGTATGACGCCGAATCCACCTGTATCGAATGCGCTAGCGAGTAAATACACCGGTGTTTCTTCATCAGCTGTATAGGCGACTTCTGTACCACGAATGGTGTGAGAAATTATCACGATAAAAGCCGCAAAACCGCGTAGCCAGGTCAACTGATTTAGATATTGAGTAGAAGCGCTCATTGGTTATCCTTGCGGGCGTTCGGTATAAGTAGCCTCGGCAGGATAGACTAGCACTACTCGCCAGTACACCGCGTGGTACATGTTTAGAGAGTACAAAATTTGACAGTTAATGGCTGCGTCATACGGGCTGCGTTTTAAGAAAGCTCAGTTTCAGCATTTATTGATATAGGCGCGAACATAGTCGATTTGATATTGTGCAGGAAACCGGGTGCTTCTATCCGGGCTGCCCGGCCACTTTCCACCAACCGCTAAATTCAATAAAAAATGAACTGGGCGCGTGAAGTCTTTTGGTGTTTTGTGCGAGGCAACTTTGCGCTTGTCAAAATACCAGTCAACGCTTTGCGGCGTCCACACAACGGTATACAGGTGAAAACCATCACTCGGTTTGGTTTTCAATTTGTGTTTGTAGGGGTGTGATTCCAATGGACCATTTTGATTGGTGTGCAAGGTGGTGTGGTAGGTTGCACCCTCATGACCCAGATATTCCATCACATCAATTTCTGGCAACACCGCTACGCCCGCTGGCCATTGATCGAAGCTAGGTAACAACCAAAATGCGCTCCATAGCCCTTTACCCTCGGGCACTTTTGCGTATGCTTCGAAGCGGCCGTATTGTTGTGCAAATCCGTTTTCTGTAGTTAATACACCCGACACATAGGCTTGCCCTGCAACTCTGGATTTTAAATTCTCAGGTGTTCTATCGGCCGTAATGCTTAATATGCCATTGTTGATACTAAACGGCGAAATACCGTGTTCGATTGGGTCGATATAAAACTGTTCTTCTTCATTGATGATTGTATTTCTATCCCAGATGTAACTGGTTTTCCATTGCCCGGTTTGGGTTTGAGGATTCCAATAGTCTAAGGTTTCGAAGTCATCGTTAAAACTCGGCGCCCAACATTCGTCGTTGAGAACTGCTGGTGCTTTGCTCTGTGCCTGCGCTTGCACGAGTACGCCTGTACCGATGATGCAGCTTAAGCCCAATGTTGCGAATACTGTTTTGTTCATGCCGATCATTGTCCGATATTCGAACCTATCAATGTTGTTGTAGGGATTACCAACCTTACAGCTTGGCCGGTGGGTGTTTTGAAAACCAATCCCAGGCATGTTGTAAGCTATGTTCAATATCCGCGAACACCGGTTTCCATTTAAGCTGCTCCATTGCAGCTGATGCATTGGCAACCAACTCAGGAGGGTCTCCATCGCGACGATCGGATAGGTGATATTGAATATCCACGCCGGTTATTTTTTTGCACGCTTCAATCACCTCCAAAACGGTATAACCTTTATTAACACCAAGGTTAAATTGTTCTGCACCCAGCTCAGGGGTTTCAAGCATACGATTAAAGGCTGCCGTGTGCGCGGAGCATAGGTCATTTACATGTATATAGTCGCGCACACAGGTACCGTCGCGCGTGTCGAAGTCACTTCCGAAAACGCGCAATGCGGTGTCTTTAGGATCACCACCGGCCTGAACGCGCAACGCTTCAAACAGTATTAACGGCAGCAAATGTGTTTCCGGGTCGTGCCGTTCTCCAAGTGAGCCATCTTCGGCGCAGCCTGCGGCGTTAAAGTAGCGTAGGGCGATACTGCGAAAGTTGTACGCATAGCCATAGTCTTTAAGTATCTGTTCAACCATTAACTTTGATTGACCGTAGGGGTTAATTGGGTTTTGCGCTGTGGCTTCAGTTATTGGCAGACTCGCAGGCACTCCGTAGGTGGCGCAAGTTGATGAAAAAACCAGTCGATTAACATCATGCGCACGCATGGTATCGATCAAGTTTAATGTACCTAGTACGTTATTGCGGTAGTAGATGTCGGGAGCCGTGACTGATTCGCCCACGTAGGCAAATGCTGCAAAGTGCATGACTGCATCGACACTATTGTTCTCAAACACAGGTTTAAGATGTTCGGGGTTACTGATGTCGCCCACCACCAACTCGGCATCAAGTGCAGCGTCGCGATTGCCTCGACCAAGATTGTCGAACACGATAACCTTGTGGCCGTCAGCTTGTAGCTGACGAGCCATGTGCGACCCTATGTATCCGGCACCGCCGGTAACCACAATTGTTTTACTCACAGTATCTCTATCCTACGATCCGGTTTTCTTTTGCCGTCTGCTCAGTTTTCGTTGTCGGCTATTATCATCTAACAAGGCTGGTTGTTCATCTGTAGCAATGTTAGCCTTTTCACCTTCAATAACTCGACCGCCTGATTCATATTGTTCCGTATAGCGATCGCGCAGTCGTTGTTTTAGTTCCCGCCTATGTTGTCGATTAGACGCGTTAGTTGCTTGTTTATCTCTTGTTCTTTTATGAAGCGTAGCAGGCATCGGGTAAATTACCGTGCCGGTGGCTTTTACGGTGACTTGCTGCAGCATGCTTATCGGCAGTGCAACGAAGAAAATCCAGTACAGTTCGCGATTCACCACCAACCGAGCTTCGGAATAGTTACTGATCAACAAAGCGACTGTGAAACCCAGCACAAACAGCACACCGGCCTGCTGGCGCTGATACTGGCAATAAACGATCTCGATCAATTGCTGAATGATCATTAGAATCGCTAAAGCGGTAAGCGGAATACCGATTTCTGATGCCAGTTGCAGCAAACCATTGTGGGCGTGAAAGACAGTCCAGGAAAAGTCGGTCAGCTCTTGCTGAATCCAAATCGATTCCGCGGTTGGATACCAAAGTGTACCGTAGCCATAACCCGTCAGTGGCCGTTCTTTAATAAGATTCCATGTTTGTGTCCACACATCACTTCGCCCCGTTAAGTCACCCGACCGGCCAATCAGCTCAGCGGTATCGATATTGACAAAGGCGAAGCCCACCAAAACCGCACACAGTAAACCTAATACAAACGTTGATATGAGCCCTAAGTCGAATCGAAACGCGACGTAAAAATAGCTCATAACTAAGCCACCAACCACCAGTGCAAGCAATGAGGTTGCAGACACACTGAATGTGAGCGCGACCAGCCCAAACAGCATGCCAATAAAACACCATACCTTTTTCCCAAGTGTTGGCACATTGCCCATGACCACCGCTGTGACCATGACGGTGATGGCGGCCCAAAAGCCCAGCGTATTTTTCGATGTCATCACACCACGCCATACGTTACGACCTTCATAACTTTCGATACCGATGCTTGGGATTACGAATGCGACTACGATGCTTGCAAACATGAGTGCACTGAGCACGACGGCCGTTGTTGATAGGATGCGGGTTAATGGAATGGTAAAGCCGATATAGAACGCGATTAAGGTGCTACCGATCAGATGAACCGTTCGTTCCATGCTAAGCGCTGCATCATAAGACCACATGGCCGAGAAGGCTGTGCCGATAAGCAATAGGCTGAGTAAGAAACGGTAGCGTATTAGCCAGGTTATCCAATTGATGCCAAAGCTTGTCATCAATCCAATCAGGGCAAGCAGATACGTCACGCCCCAAAGTGCACTTAAAGCAGGTTCTAAAGCAGGTGCGAGTTGATACACCAAGGTTAAGCTTGTGCTGGTGCCTTGAATTAACGATAACAACAGCACAAGCATCGCCAATAGCGATACTTTAAATGCGCCATGTATCGTGGCCAGCGCCATTAGCTGTCGAACTTACTCAAAGGTTCGCCGCGAAAACGAACGTATTGATCGACCAGTCGGCGGTAGAAACGCGGGGCGTAGTTCTGCAGAAGTTGCCGGCACATACCTTTTACGCTCATGGCATTGGCTTTTCGTGCAGCCAACAATAACTTAAAGCTTTGAATCGGCGCCGAGCGAGCCAGTCCAACGCTTTCAAATTTTGCGCGAAAACCTGTCCAAGCCTGATCACTCATGTGTCCGCGTTGGGTTTCCATCCAACGAAAAAAGTTAGTGTACTTTTCAGAAGCGCCATCGAATATAGGCAGTTGCGATAAGGCATCAGCGCTGATGACATCGGCGTACAAAGTAAGTGGACGCTCGAGCATAGTGAATTTAATGCCAGTGTGAAAACAATCTATGGCAAATTGATCGTTGTCACCGAAGGTGACTGATTCATCCCACGTAACGCGCTCGCGCAGCTTCGCCGGAATAATCATGGTACTGGTTTGGATAAAAGCACCTTTAACATAGAGGTAGTCGTAAATGGATTCACCGGCTTGCATAGCAACATCCGGTTTAACCCAATATCGTCCCACCCCTCTATCAACAATGATTTGCCCGTATAGCAATTGCTCAGGATCGTTTGCATAAGCATCTTGTGCTTGTTGGATAAATTGGGGGTACCAAACATCATCTGAATCTAAAAACGCGATGTAGTCACCGCGAGCTACCCGCATACCATGGTTACGTGCCGCGGCAGGCCCTGCGTTGTCCTGTGCCACAACCACCAGACGCGGGTCGTCAATAGCGTTCAGAACCTCAAGTGTGTTGTCGCTGGATCCGTCATCGACAACAACGATTTCAATATTCTCAAAGGATTGATCGAAACAACTTTGCAAGGTCTGCTCAACTGATGCTGCTCGGTTGTAAGTTGGAATCACAATTGAATAACGTGGTTTTGTTGACATCAATGGCCTTCTCCACGAGTGGTTGCCATACGCAGGTGTGCGCTTAACTTACCCCAGAATTTCCAGCGCAGCATTCGAGCCTGTTCGCGCTTACCAGGTAGCGCTATCCCGAGCAGGGAGCTTAGCCCTGCAACTGCACCTAACGCGACAGTTTTCAAGCCACGGATAGTCGACGGCACAATACCTGGCTCGAGCATTTGCATAACCCGAACGCGCGAGTTGGCAATGTTTACAACACGCTCTTCCATCCATGCTTGCGTTAAGCGATTAGCTGGCACCGCTTCATGCACGATGGCTTTACTGGCCCAATGCATCTTCGCACCGCGCTTCGCCAGTTGGGTAAAGAACGCAAGGTCTTCGCCGCCTGACTTTGCAAACGCCAAGTGAAAAAAATCAGGCGCCATTGTTTGGATAACGTCAGCCTTAATTAAGAAATTGCCGGCCGCCTGCAATTGAACCGCGGCTCCGTCGGCCATACCCATGTCGGCACCGAAGTAGGGGTTTAGCTTGGTAGCTTCATCCACGCCGTCTGGAAACACAGATAATGTCGGGCCACCAACAACATCGGCATTGGTGCTTTTTTGAATTCTTAGTAGTTCACTTAGCCATTGTGGCTCGGGTTCTTCATCATCGTCGAGAAACGCTAAGTAGGTGGGTGATAAGGCCAATGCCTTAGTAACCACTCGATTACGGGCAGGTGAGATGCCTGCTTGCGGTTCTACGGATGCATGAACCGTGAACGGAAAGTCAGTCGGAAGATTGTTACAAACGGCTGCACCTTCGCCTGCCGCATCGTTATCGACCACGCAAACATCAAATTTCTCTACATCGTCAAGTTTCGTTAGCGCTTGTAATAGCGCACGAATGCCTTCCGGTCGTTTGTATGTGCAGATACAAATTACCGTCTTCACTGCCAGTCCTTCTTTAAATGATTCAACATAACCCGGGTTAAAAATAGAGCCATGAATGCTTCAGCAGCCAATATGCCAAGCAAGGTAGTTTCAGGCTTGAACAAATATAAGAGCAAGGCCACTAACACACCACTGATCACGGCGCCGTAAATACTCGCATTGGCCAAGATTTTAAAATCGCGCATCGCTTGCAATGCGGCACTTGGCGCATTGTACAAAGCAGCAAACAAAGTAATGGCAAACCAAATACTCACGATATAAGCCATCGGTTGATCAGAGTAACGCTTGGCATACATAATCTCGTGCAGGTATGGCCAGCCAAGCCACATGAATACACCAAGTGCGAGCACAGCAGCGCCCATTAAGAACACAGATTTGCGTATTTGTTTTTTAACTAACTCGCCTTTTTTCTCTGATAAGGCTAACGCTATCTCGGGCTTAACCATGTTTTGCCAGGTCATCAGTGCCACACGTACCGGGCCAAACAGCACCATGCCCGCGGCGAGCGGGCCAAACGCCGATGGACCATGTGACCACGTAACGATCAGACCGTGTGCTTGGCTCATGAATAAGGTGGTTAACGCACCCACCAAGGCCCAACGTGATTGCTCCCACACGTGGGTGTAATTTTTTACATTGGCGAACGTAAGCCATCGTCGTTTTAACCCGTGTAAACGCCAGCGTTCAACAAACATGGCAACAAGGTTGGCAGCAGCCAACGCGAATAACATCTGACTGACAAGGCTTAGCTCGGGCGTGTTTTCATCGGCCATCAGTCGAATACAAATCACTAATAAAGTGCCAGCCAGTACATAAACGATATCGCCTGTGGCTGTGACCAAAGGTTTAAAGCGAGCGTAACCAAAGCTGCGACTAAACTGGCGAGCGGCATACACCGCGACAAACGCTGTGACCGATAAAATGATAGGTTTGGTGGTTTCTGAAAAGAAGCCGTAGATTAAGCCTGCTGCAATTAAACCAACAAACAGCATCAAATTTAAGGTACTGAACATGGCCTCTTGTTCAGCACGCTCGTCTTCGTCTTTAACAACGGGCGTGTATACGGTAAGTGGGGTTGAAATTAGTGCGTTGTTAACAGCAGATGCAAACATCGCTAATAAAAATGCGTAGGCGTAAATGCCAAAACCGTATGGTGTCACTAAACGAATAAGCATAAAGCTCATCGCAAAATGAAAGCCGCTCATCAATGCTTGCGCACCGACTGATAGCATGTAACGCGACGTGATCAGTTTAATGATTTTTTGAACGATCGACGTTGGTTCGGCAGCGTCAGTCATGGATGAGCCTTCTGTGGACATCAGTGTTCTTTATTACTACCGAAACGCGCCCGTAACCCATTACGCAACAACATAAACGCCAACAATATCGGTTCAACTAAATATCGGAAGGCAAACCGACGCGGGTTTTCCAATAATCTGAAACTCCATTCCAGTCCCAATCGCCCCATCCAGCGCGGCGGTGTTTTAACAGCACCGGCAACGTACTCCATGCATGCGCCACAGGTTAAAACCGCTTGCGCATTAATTAGATCGCGATGTGCATGCAGCCAGGCTTCCTGGCGCGGTGCGCCAAAGCCGACTAACAACAAATTAGTGCCAAAATCATTCACGCCTTTAACGATCTCCAAACTTTCTTTGCTTTGTGGTTCTTGATCGAAATAACCATCGTGTCCATCGATGTCGATTCCTGGCACTTTTTCTCTAATTATTTTGAGTGCCTGTTGTTGAATATCGGCACTTTGACCAAGATGGTAAACCTTCCAGCCGTTATCACGCGCTTGCTCCATCATTGGCATAATGAAATCGACATAGGTTATGCGATGCTCCCTTGTGAGAGGCTCTCCGGCGAGCTTATACAGCCAAACCACAGGCATACCGTCAATCAATACAGTCGTGCCTTCGTAGAAGCGACGCAGGCTCTCAGACGATAGGTAACTGTAAAGCGAGTGCAGATTATGGTAGAGAATCGTACACGGCTCACGTTTCTCAATGCTGTGCTTGATCAGGCCGAGGTATTCCTCAAGGGTGCCGGGGTGAGTGAAGAATCCGAGTAAGCTGCGTTTAGGCAGTAAGGCGCTGTCTCGTTCCATCAGAAGGTCTCTAAATCAATCGCGAAGAAGGGGCGATGTCTAACGAAAAAAGCGGCTATCAGAAGGATTTTTAGTGTCCCTACTGACGCCGCTTTAGTTTTATCTATCTTTTGCTGGTTGCGCCTGGTTGACGCTCCAATTGTGGAACTAAGTATAACTTAGTATGCGTTTTTGTGAGTCCAGCCTTTGAATACTGTCATCACAAGAATTTTGATGTCTAGCCACAAGCTCCAGTGCTTAATGTAGTGACGATCGTGTTCAATGCGTCCTACCATGTCACTCACTTTACTGGTCTCGCCTCGAAAACCATTGATTTGTGCCCAACCGGTAATGCCCGGCTTTACTGAGTAACGTGAAGTTAAAGCGGGTATTACGTATTTGAAATCCTCGTCTAACTTAAGTGGGTGAGGGCGTGGACCAACCAAAGACATAGAACCTTGGATAACGTTGAACAGTTGTGGCAGTTCGTCAAGGCTAGTGCGGCGCAGAAAAGCACCAACGCGTGTTATGCGTGGGTCATCTTTTTGTGCCTGTCGAAATTCGGTACTGCCCGACTGGTACATCGTGCGAAATTTGTAGACCTTGATGATCTCGCGGTTTCGACCGCTTCGAGCCTGGCAGAACAATGCGGGTCCGGTACTGTCGAGTTTCACGATAATTGAGATCAAAGCCATCAGAGGGAAGAGAATGATCAGGGCAATAGAGCCGCCGATGAAGTCTTCTGCACGCTTAGCCGCTGCACCAATGCCTGAAATAGGCTTGAGGGTACTGTTATCGACCGTAACGAGTGAGCGCCAATGGCTACCCTGAGCAACACCATCGACGATGGGTGCGTTTGCTGGAACAACCTCGTTAGCAAGATCGATCTTGTTTTTGTTATTAATAATCTTGGCGCTAGACACCACTGTCTCCCTGATGCTCAAACATTCGTTCGAGTGCGTTTACTGTGGAGCGCATTTTAACCCTAAAAAGGGTGGAATCAGTCGATTTCATCATGCTATTGTCACATCAATTCACAAGTCGAGCACAAAACTGTGAGATAGAGGTTTTTAAAGGCCAACTGGTTAACGAATGCCTAGTCGATTTGCTCACGATAATACGCATAGTGCCTGGGGGTTGGAGCAGAGGATCCATTCAGAATGCATCCGTTCACTCGTACACCAGAAAAGGACAGCCGCTTTAACGCCTCAGTCAATTGAGGCTCTTTCACTTCGCCTTCCTTGATAACCATGATGCTGCTGCCAGCATGCTTTCCTAGCGATGCCGCTGTGGCAACGCTCAGAACCGGTGGGGTATCGATAATACAAATATCGAATCGTGGCGCGACCACCTGCATAAATGCGCCAAATTCTTTATCACTGGGCATTTCACGACCGACTTCGCCGCCAGTAAAGCCCCGTGGTATGCAATACAAGTTTTGCACCGACGTTGGTTTGACGGTCTCTTTAAGTTCGGATTTGCCACGCACCACTTCGGGTAAGCCAGGCCCCATCGGCAGGCCTAAATTCTTGTGCAACAAACCACGTTGGTAATCGGCGTCAATTAACAGGACACGCTTACCCGCTTGGGCTAGTAGTACGGCCAGATTCATGCTCACAAAAGACTTACCCATGCTTGGCAGAGGGCTGGTGATCATCAGCACGTTATTCGCCGCGCCGTCCATCACGTCTTCAAGCATAGAGCGCAATCCGCGTAAATTCTCAATTGAATAGTCTTCAGGCTTGCTCAAAGCCAACACGTTGGAGTCGGCTGGGGCGAGCGCCTTGCCTCCAGAACTGGTGCCAGGCAGTAATCGACGTGGGTCGACGGTCGCATTATTGCCCAGTCGCTTTTGCGCAACGCTTTTCGGGATGTTCATGAACACAGGCAAGCCAGAGGCACGTTCCAGCGAATCCTGATCTGAGATGACGGTAGACAAGGCTGAGCGCAATGTCAGATACAACATGTAAACGAATAGGGTGGCTAGGGTGCCGCCAACCATAGCTAGCAGCGGATTGGGAGATACCGGCTTACGTGGGGTTAATGCTGGGTCCCACAAGCTGACTTGACTGACAAAGGCCTTTTGGTCACGCTCAAGCTTGTTCAATGCGTCAACGGTTTCATCGTATATTTCTTTTGCTCGAGCCAATTCGTTTTCGAGCACCGCCAGTTGGCTGTCGATTTTTGGTGTATTACGTACACGTGCTCTGAATCGGTTACGTTCGGCTCTGATTTCGGCAATGTCTTTAGTTAGACGTTTGATGTCGGGGTGGCTTACGGTATAGCGACCTTCAATTTGATTCAGTTCAATTTGCAAGTCAGAAATTTTCGCATCCAATCGCGCGATCTGTTCCAAATCTGAACGTGTTTGCACGTCATTATTAACAACACCTCTTGAATCTCTAAATTCTGTCAGTGCTGCTTGAGCCGCTATGTAATTAGATTCAACCGCAGGCAAACTTTCTCGATAAAAGGCAAGCTGTTTTTGTGCTTCGCGGGTCTCGCTGGTCAGCTTCACAGTGCTGTATTGCTCAGCAATCGAATTAACCAAATCTGCTGTTTCTTGAGGGTCTTCACCACGCAACTTGATGTTTATCATGCTCGATTTCGCATCGGATGTTTCGGTGATGAGGTTTGAGCTCAGATCGCTTATGGTGGTTTGCAAAGATTGTTTTGACAAGGAAAACTTCACACCTTCGGGGGCTAAAATTTCGGCCACCAGTAAACTCATCGGGTCGTAGTTTTCCCCGAGCTCAACAAAGATATTTTCCCCTACCGAGGCTTCATCTATAACCGAAATGCCATCGCGGTCTACAGTGTATTTATTGTCGGCCAACACGGTCAGGGTTAGCGCTTCATCTTCCCATTGGCGCGGCACAGAAAATTGCGCAACTTCTAGGGAAGCATCGCTCCAAGCATATTGTTTTGCGACTTCTAAATTACTGAACCAGCTTGCCAATGCTGGCACGCGTTGAGTCACATCGCCAAGCACCGGAATACGTTTTGGTTCCACGCTGTTTCGCAAGTTGTACTGATCGACGACCGGGTTAAGCACGCGGCGCGAGCGTAAAATGTTGGCTTCTTCTTTTAAATCTTTCTGTGGCTTGTAAACCTGTGGGCCGCCGGCATCGGCCAACGAGCCAGTGTCACTGACTTCGAGCAACGTAGAGGCTTCAAATGTAGGCGCCTTACTGATTAGGTACAGGGTTGCCAGACCAATACCCAACAGCAAGGTTAAGAGCAATCCAAATTTGTGCCTCAGCAACAGGCGCAAGTACTCTTTCGCATCGCTGGTGGCTGGCACGGTTGCATAGCCTTGCATGGGGCCACCCGGTGGCATGTAATTAACAGTTTTCATTCAAGATTGCTCTTTATCCGTCCTGGTTGAAACAGGCTAAATCACGGAACGGAACCGAAGTATAGTGCTCTTTTGGCAGTACGCTACAACGCGTTCATACCATCGCTTCCTTTCAACATCACATCACCGAGTCGAACATATTTCGTATTGCGGCAGGCGGATTGCTTGGTATATGCAATCGATAGCGCTGATGTCAGGCGCTAATAACCTGAGAATTGTAACAATTCGACTAATCTTCTTTGTGACGTTGTATTAACAAAGCTTACGATATTCGGTTTTCCGGCTCATTATCATGGTCAAACAGGTCAATGCGCGTAAAAATTCACGCTTACGATACAGTTTGCTTGTCGTGGCTATTTACGTATTGCTCGTATATTCAATTACGGCCGTTTCGCCGCCACCACGAGCGGTATCTATGGGCTTTGAGCCCAAATCAGCCCAAAATGTGACCTTCCTCGCCGATCTGAGCTGGATTGACGCCTCGGGCCAACGCCAACTCGAACAACAAATATTTGACGCAGCGCTAGATATGATCGCCAACGCGCGGAAGCTTATCGTGCTGGACATGTTTCTGTTCAACGACTGGCAAGGGCCGGTGCGCGAATCGCACCGCACTCTTTCGCAAGAGCTTACCGATGCACTGATTAAAAGGAAGCGAACATTACCGTCATTGGTGGTGACTGTGATTAGCGATCCGGTGAATGCCGTGTATGGTGGGCTGCCATCGGTGCATTTTGAGGCAATGCGAGCAGCCGGTATTGATGTAGTGCTGACTGACCTGACCAAACTCCAAGACAGTAACCCGCTGTATTCTGGCCTGTGGCGCTGGCTGATTCGTCCGTTTGGCAATGCTCAGGGCTCCGCTTTGCCTAATCCTTTTGGTCCAGGCAAGGTATCGATTCGTAGTTACTTAACGCTGTTAAATTTCAAAGCAAATCATCGTAAGTTGTTGGTTGTCGACGGGGAGGGTGGCGAGTTAACAGCCTTGGTCAGCTCAGCGAATCCACATGATGGCAGCAGTGCGCATAGAAACGTGGCTATGACGTTTACCGGGAATGCGGTGCTTGATGTATTGGTATCGGAAACTGCTTTGTTAACGATGAGTGGCGCAACGGCCAGCTGGCAGGCTTGGCCTGTAGGCGTGGTAGAACAAGTGCAGGCGCACCGATTGTTTGCGCTTACAAATACAGATGAGAGTGAAGTAGCTATAAACGCGTTTTCGGCAAACAATGATACGCAACTGCAAGTGGTGAGCGAATCACGCATTGAAGACGCGGTCATTACCATGCTCTTGAGTGCAGAGTCTGGCGACAAGCTGGATTTACTCATGTTCTATCTATCTGATAGAGATATTGTTAACGCGATAAAAGCGGCACACCAACGCGGGGTGAGCATACGGGTGCTGCTTGATGTGAATCAGGATGCGTTTGGACGAAAGAAAAAAGGCGTACCGAATCGGCCGGTGGCAGCAGAGCTTGCGCGCAGCGGAATCGATGTGCGCTGGTGTGCAACAGCTGGTGAGCAATGTCACGCGAAAATGTTATACCGCATTCACAAAGACGGTGCTCAGCTGCTGCTTGGTTCAGGAAATTACACCCGGCGTAATTTGGAAGACTTTAATCTTGAAACTAATGTTTGGCTGCAAACACCAATCAGTCATCCGGCGATACTTAATGCTGCACACTATTTTGAAGTTCAGTGGTCAAACCTTGATGGTCGAACCTATTCGGTTGACTATGAACAATATGAAAACGATTCAACATGGTTAAAGTGGCGTTATCGATTTATGGAAGCAACGGGCTTTGGCACATTTTAAAAGCCGTATTGTATGGCGCTGTGCTTTCGCTGATTGGCGCCTGTTCAAGCGACTTGAAAAGTAGTGTCGGCCAAAGTGACGCTGCTTCGAGCACCGATTTGTATGCTCAATATATGTCGCAAGCCAGGGAAATAGCGCTTGCCCAACATGCATCTTCCCCCGTTGCTGACGCTGGCTTTATACAGGCGGCATCCCCCTTCGAATTTTGGCTGTATCTAGCCATTGTCAGTGATGAAGCAGGCAACACCTATGCATTGCAGCAACGCTTTGCCAGGTTTCGTGTAAAAGAGGATGCGGAAACGAAAAACAGTGAGTGGGAGTTTTCTCAAATTGTGGGTGTGGAATTTTCATTGCAGCGACTTGCCAACAACACGAAACAAACTGCACAATCGATTCAGCGCGTGGCTCTGGATTTAGCCGGTGTGGATACAGCGTCCGGTAGCGTATGGACAGGTCCCTACCATTCGCAAGCACTCGGAAATGATGGTGATGCTTGTGTACAGAAGGTCTCTCTACGCTCACCGATGCTTGATGCAAGCTTTCATCAATCTCAATGTGCAGCTATGACCAAAACCAAAGAACTTGTGTTGACGCGCAGTAACGCAATGCCTGTCGATGGCGTGGTGCGGGTAGATGATCAAGCGCTAGCGGTTACTGGCTATGGTTGGCTTATGCACGCTTGGGGGATTCCGCCTGATGTTCAAGCGGCGGCGGTAGTCATAGATCGAGCTTGGTTGTTACTAGCCGAGCAAAATGAATTGCAAATACAACGCTCACGAAGACGTTCGGGCGCAGGTGCAAAAATCACCACAGCTACACTCACTAGATTATCCGATGCATTAACGTCTAAGACGGAAGTTCAGGAGTTCGCAGCACAGTGGAATGATGTTGGAGCAAGCGATGAAACAGTTGTTCCTAACAGTTGGCGATTTTCATCGGATACTAACGACTTTGACATAAGCTTTTTGCCGCTAACTGTGCAAAATGAAACCCAAGCGGACGCCTTTTTCCATGTGGTAGCGATTAAGGGTACGCATGCAGGCTACGGGTTTGTTAGTTACGGCGTACAGTAAAAATGTTACTGGAAAACGACAGAGCATGAAAATCAAGATGCGTTCTCAATTGCTGGTGTCTATATATCTTAGCTTGAGCCTGATCGCATGCGGGGACGATAAAAGTCAACTGACCGACTCGGCTGCGCAAGATACCAATTACAGTACCGTCAATAATGTCATTCCTGCCGTACAGCAACGCCAAGGCGATCCAGTCGCTGGTCGCAAAGCATTAATCACAGAGCCGATCGTTTCGTGTGGTGTGCCATTCAGTGCGGTGCAACAAATAGAATCAGACCCAAGCCTTGCTTTGCCCGAACGCACGGGCGATGCAGCAGGTTTACCGTACTACTCAAACCTAATTGAAGATGGCAATGGCGTGCAGATAGTTGCCAGTAACTGTTTAACCTGCCATGGCGCACCCTTGTTTGGTGAAGTGGTATTCGGTCTAGGCAATGAGTTTTTAGATTTCACTCAAAATCCATCAATTCCAGTTGAACAAATCGGTACGCTGGTAACCGGTGAAAACGAAATAGCCGCTTGGGAGAAGTATGCTGACCGAGTTGCCGCTATAGCACCCTATATGCAAACTGCAGTGGCAGGTGTTAACCCTGCGAACAACTTAACCTTTGCATTAATGGCGCATCGCGATCCTAAGAATATGCAATGGCACACGGAGCCTCTTGTCACACCACCAAAAATCGATGTGCCACCGGTAAGTGTTCCGCCTTGGTGGCGCATGAAAAAGAAAAACGCGATGTTTTGGATGGGTGAAGGCCGAGGTGATCATGCCACCATAATGATGACGGCGGCTATCCTATGCGCTGATTCATTGGCGGAGGTTACGCAACTCGATTCGATAGCTGCCGATGTACGCACTTATATTGAAAGTATAGAGGCACCGGCATACCCATTTGTTGTTAACGACGATCTTGCTGCCGAAGGTCAAGCCATATTCGAAGGCACATGCAGCACCTGCCATGGCACCTACGGTGAGACGCCTACGTACCCTAACCGCATTATCGACATCGCCGTTGTAGGTACAGATTCAACATTAATCGACTACGCGTTTGGCGAAGGTCAAACGTATGTCGATTGGTTTAACAATTCACCGTTTGGGAAACGTGCACAAGCACAGCCAAGTCGTGGCTACGTACCACCCCCATTAGATGGCATTTGGGCGACCGCGCCTTTTCTTCATAACGGCAGCGTGCCAACCATTCGCGCTGTTCTCGATAGTAGTAAACGCCCGTTACTGTGGCACCATCTAAACGTTAGCAACCTAAAGCAATCGGACTATGATCAAAAAAATTTAGGTTGGAATTTTAGCTCGATCGATGCTGATGCAGAATTGCAACAACTGCCTATTGATAAGCAATGGGTATACGACACACGCCGCGAAGGCTATGCAAACACTGGACATCAATTTGGCGATGCCTTAACCGGTGCACAACGAGACGCCGTTATCGAATACTTAAAAACTTTATAACGCGATGAGCGAACTGTTTCGATGGATACGCGGTAGGCAAGAATCAGGCTATGACAAAATGCTGTTATGCAGATTGCATTGGCCGATTAAGTTCGATACCTATCTATTAAAGTTTCCAATCGGCAGTGAGATTGCGCCACATACCGATAAGGTGGCTTCCGGGAAACACTACCGACTTAATCTAGTGCTTAAAAACGCCGAGCAAGGTGGCGAATTTATTTGCGACAAAACCATTTATGAGTCTAGTCGCGTAAAGTTGTTCAGACCCGATGAGTGCGAGCATCGAGTCTCGAAAGTAATCAAGGGTAGCCGATACTTGTTGAGTATTGGATGGGTCAGAAGCGATTAGCGCGAAGCATCATGATGCGCCATATATTGCCTGTGAATCGTAATATGATCAGCTAACAGTTTC
>CALHOU010000094.1 GCA_938035945.1 uncultured Granulosicoccaceae bacterium | reverse complement strand
TGATGAAAACTGGCGACCCTGTCTCCCGAATAGTGTTTGTCCCAGGGCGGTGTGAGCTGATCGCAAAAATAGACTGTGCCGGTAGCACGAAGGGCTCGCAGCACATCACTAAGCACATCTGCATCCATTGGAGTCGCCATTTAGTGTCTAAAAGTAGACGATCAGTATATCAAATATAGATTATCAGGCTTTGTAGTATTTATTGTTGGTCTTTACTATCTCTTCATCGAAAACACAACGAGACGATACCAATGAACGAAATTGAAATTTATACGAAACCTCACTGCCCATATTGCCACCGCGCTAAAGCGCTTTTGAATGCCAAAGGGCTGGATTATCAGGAATACGATGTTTCGAACGATGGGCAAAAGTATGCAGAGATGAAAGAGCGCAGTCAGCGAACCACGGTCCCGCAGGTATTTGTTAATAACCTCCATATCGGTGGCAGTGACGATCTAGTTGCTGCAGATCGAAGCGGCCAACTTGACGCACTTACCGAGCATTTGCAAAACCCAATTGCGATCAGCAATTAAAACTTTAATTTACGACAACTTAAACATAAGGAAAATTCTCATGAACACAGCCGTACAACACGTTAACTCAACTTACAACACATCGGATCAAAGCTTCGCGCAACGCATAGCCGGGTTCGGCGAACATGCCATCGTACTTTCTACCGCCCTTGTTTTATTGTGGATTGGTGGGATGAAGTTCACCGCCTATGAGGCGGGTGCAATCGAAGGCCTTGTTGCATCAAGCCCGTTAGTGTCCTGGCTCTACTCATTTTTGAGCGTGCAGGCTACCTCTAACTTGATAGGCTTGGTGGAGATCGCAACTGCCATACTGTTAATCGCCGGAATACGATTTAAGGCTCCTGCAATTCTGGGTGCTTTGGCAGCGATTGCTACATTCAGCATTACTTTAAGCTTTATGTTCACAGCACCAGCATGGGAAGCAAGTCTGGGTGGGTTCCCTGCACTATCTGTGATACCGGGGCAGTTCTTACTCAAAGATGTTGTCTTACTAGCCGTTGCCGTAAGTTTGCTGGGCAAGGCCTTGAATCGAGACGCTTAATTCCGATGCACCAAGGTGGCGGCAACTGAGTCCGTTGTGATCTCAGTTGTCGCCAGTTACAGGTATGCCGATTATGCGTTATAAATAACGGGCATTTGCCCTGCCCATTTTTGCCAAACATCGTCGTCAACAATTAACTTAGCGATAAACCCTGCTACATTAACTCGACTGGTTTTACCTGGGTTGAAAATCGGGTCACGTATTGGGGAGACGAAAACGTCGTACGGGGTCATTGATTTTTCATCGATAAGAGAATCAGGCCTGACCGCTGCCCACTCAACAACATTCTTGCTGTTAGCGTAATGCGACTGCAAAAACTGGGCTGCTTCTTCATTATCGGCATGTGGTGGTAACAGGCGTCTTAGTATGCCTACGACAATTTTATGTTTCAACGAAACTTTTTCGCCCTCTTTTGCATTTCTGTTGCCGCTGGTATTCATCAACACGAACTTCACAGGCGTTGCAGGATGTGTTTTCTCGATAGCTTTACATAGACGCTTAACACTGTCTGTTACCAAACGCCTTGGGTGGCCAAACAAACCTTTGAAGTTTAGGTTGTGACCAAGACACGACGCAACAGCATGACAGCCCTGAACATGTGCTTCCAGTTCTCCATCCGTCATTTCCAGCAAACTCGCTTCGACAATGCTAAGTCGCTCATGATTTATCAGCTGCTCCGGTAGAGAGTTCATCGAGCGCACGATAGCTTTCACCGTTTCACCTTGATCAAGTAATTGCTCAACCAAGAGACGACCCGTTGCGCCGGTAGCGCCAACAACTAAAACAGACATAATAAATACCCCAACAGTTAATGTCCGTTGACTATACCCATTCGATATTCGAAGGTATATTGTCTGAAATCGTATTATTGGTATGCATATTTGTATGAACTGGGAATCGGTAAACTTCGACTGGAACCATGCCCGCGCCTTCTACGTAACAGTGCAGGAAGGCAGTTTGTCGGCAGCAGCTAAAGCGCTCGGGGTCACGCAACCAACCTTGAGTAGACAGGTTAACGCGTTAGAAGCAGAAATGCAGATAACCCTGTTTGAGCGGGTTGGTCAGCGACTCGTGTTAACAGACAGTGGCGCTAAGGTAGTAGAGCATGTTCGTTTGATGAGCGAAGCTGCCTTGCAGTTTTCATTAGCAGCCGGTGGACAATCTCAGCAGTTAGAAGGGTCTGTCGTTATATCAGTCAGCCAGCTGGATGCCGCTTTTCGAATGCCGAAAATCATCGCTGAGCTGCACCGTGTAGAGCCACTCATCAACATCGAGGTAATCGTAACCAACGAGCCGAGCGATCTACTGCGGCGTGAAGCGGACATTGCGATTCGAAGCTTTCGTCCTACACAAAATGATTTGATTGCAAAAAAACTCGGAGACGAAGTAATTAGGCTCTACGGAACAGCTGCCTACTTTGAAAAACTACCAAAGACGTCCGATGTTCCGGATTTAAATGCCATGCAAATCATTGGTTTTGATCGTAGCAGTACAGTGACAGATCTACTCAATAGTCAAGGCTGGAATTTGGATGAGAGCAATTTCCAATTGCTAACCTCCTCTCAGTTACTTCAACTTGGATTGTGTAAACAAGACCTGGGTTTAATCTTTTTGCCTGAAGATATTGGAGACAACGACACTGACTTGGTGCGTGCTTTTGATCAGACAGAACCGCTCATGACGATTCCCGTATGGCTTGTCTGTCATCAGGAGCTTCGCACTAGTCTAAGAATTCGTAGAGTGTTTGATTTCATTGCCGATCAATTAAAATAGATGAAATACCTCATTTATTTGGGCTGATCCCAACGGTGTCAAGGTCATACGCACAGGTGCGCTCGCGCAAACCCACGATATCGGTGCGGCGCATGTAGCTGTATTAGAAATCGCCGCGGTAGATCTTCCAAGAACTGTTCAAATGCGTGGTGACTGATACATCACCATTTCAGAACTTGTAGCACACATTGCACAGGGCAATTTGCGGTAAATCAATTTAATAGTACGCCCCTTGCGAGACACTAGTTCTATTAGCTTTGTCCTAGCTATACAATTTTTTCTTGCAATGTGAATAATTGAATGGAGATAAAAATGAAACGTAATAGGTTACCCCTATTGGGATTTGTCCTTAGTTTTTCAACAATCAGTTCAGCGCTAGCTGATGGCAGTGGTCGCTACCATGATTACGGCATGATGAGCGGTGGTTGGTTTTTTGGCCCTATAATGATGTTACTGTTCATTGGTTTAGTTGTCGGCGCAGTTGTTATAACCATCCGGATTTTGGGGTTCAATTCTAGCAATCGTTCGTCGTATAATTCGCTCGATACTCTCAAGGAACGGTTTGCAAAAGGTGAAATTGATAAAGATGAATTTGAAGAACGCAAGCGAATCTTGAAGAGTTGACGGCAAAGTGTGTTTAACATTCATTCCAATGCGGCTGGGTTCAATTCTTGCGATAGCCAGAAAACACCAATTTCATACGCAAAACTAACTTGCGTTAGTCAAGCCCGTTAGCTAATTGAACAGCGCGAATATATTCGATAATTCGCTGAGCCTGATCTCGGTTTACCGATTCAATTTTCGGCATATTGCCGAATTGCCAATGATGCGCTTGGACACCTACGGAAACTGCTCTATAAAATGCATCGTCATCGTGATGCCCTGAAACATAGTACGAATGAATGAATGGGGGGCCATTGCCTACTACGCCGCCTAACGTCTTCCCATGACATTGAGCGCAATTTTCGGCATACAGCTTCGCACCCTTGTCAAACCGACTGTCAAGCGAGGGCATGACAGTCTCAACAATACTTTTCTCGTTTCCTACCGCTTGATCGGGTAGGAGAAAATAAACCAAGCTGATTACCGCAATGATTCCACCAGCAGCATAAAAGTAGTAGATTTTATTCATACCTTTAAACATAGCCTATTCAGCTACCGTAACCATACCCTTCATTCCGGCGTCATAGTGCCCCGGTTGTAAGCAGGCAAAATCGACATTACCGGCTTTCGTGAAAGTCCAGATAAGCTCGCCGTCTGTCGCTGGGTCTAGTAGTAGCATGTTAGGTTCGTCATGTTCCATGCCTGGGAACTTCTTCATTTGCTCGCTGTGTTCAATCAAATAACTTAACTCCCCTATTACCATCTCGTGTTTTACTGCGCCTGTGTTCTTTAAGTTGAAACGGATCGTTTCACCGGCTTTGACATCAATACTATCCGGCACAAACCGCATACCATCGTTCATAACCACTTCAACGGTGCGATCAACGTCGGCTGCAACTCCGGGTGCGCCGATAGCTTCGTTTGCTCCACTATGATGATCGTCACCTTCACTATGTCCATCGCCGTGGTGACCATGACCTCCACAGGCACTCAATGTGACAATTGCTGTCACTAGTGCACCATTTAAAAGGACTTTGTAGCTCGATCTAGAGAAATTTAACACCAGTGTACTCCTTGAAATTTGACTGTCGGTTGATGTTGATCCACAGCGAGCATACGTACGCCGTAAACGAAATACCTAGTAAAATTTTACTCAACTGTGATGGTGCCTTTCATGCCCGCCTGAAAATGACCGGGCAACAAACATCCAAATTCAAACTTTCCCGCTGTAGTAAACTGCCATACTATTTCCATCTCCTTGCCTGGATCAACATGTGCCATGTAAGGCTCTTCGTGTTCCATGTTCGGAAATCTAATCATAAGTTCAGCATGTTCAGCCAAGGAATCAGGGGTGCCCAATACAAACTCATGTTGCAGGGCGCCTTCGTTCGAGACTAAAAACTTAACAACATCACCACTTTTTATTGAAAGCATCGCTGGAGAAAAGCGCATCGTGTCTGCCATGGAGATTTCAATGGTTTTTGTCGCTTCAAGGTCTGGCTGATAACTACCAAATTCAGTCTCGACTGCGTCGAACTCCAATGCATCGTCTTCATGTTTTTTGTCGCCGTGTGCAAAAACCAACGAGCTGATTGCAACGCCAGCAGTTAGCGCAAACATTTTTTTTAAAACTGGCTTGATACCTACTTGTCTCATGATAATCCCCTACTCAGATTTTGCGATAGATAGTATGACCATTTTTCCGTCACGCTCTACCACCGTGAATTCCACTGCATCACCTTTTTTATACTCAGAGATATCAACTCCTTCATCAATCCGAAAGACCATCGACATACCTGGCATATCCAAGTTGGGAATGGGTTCGTGCTTGATCGTAATCTTGCCAGACTTAGCCTTGACCTTTTTAACTTCTCCCATAACTTTGGGTAGTTCTTCGTCGGCTGACGCTGCAAATGGACTAAAGATGGCTGCAGCTGCAAACATCACTGCGAAAATAGTCTGTCTAATTCTGTTCATAGTTATTCCTTTTATATCATTTGGTGTTCGTTACTTAAAGTGTTGATATTGGTCGTCAAACCTATGCGTAAATGGGCAATCGAATATCAACCGTTTTTTTCAAATCCTTTTACACGTACTTCAGTAGTTTGGCTGGTTTTTTCACTTCTTGGCATTGAACTACTACCCGCATTTGATGATCGTTCTATTTCTGGCACTGGACCATCATATTCAAAGGCGACCGTTCCCTTTGGATGTTTAAACCAACCGGGGTCAGAGTAATCATCTGGCGCTTGATCCTTACGCACTTTAACCATTGAAAACATACCACCCATTTCAACCGAACCAAACGGGCCTTCACCTGTCATCATCGGCACAGTGTTATCGGGTAGTGGCATTTCCATTTCAGCCATGTC
>CALHOU010000093.1 GCA_938035945.1 uncultured Granulosicoccaceae bacterium | reverse complement strand
ATCAATGGTGCGTATATTTCGAATTACTATTCTGCGGCAGCCGTTGGTTCGATTTTTCCTGTTTGGATTGTGACGCAATTTGGTTGGACGGTTTATGTTGTTATGCAACTTTGTATAGCCGTAAGTGCGCTGTGGCATTTTAGAAATTTGAAGCGTGCGGCTCGTCAGCTATAATATGGCGAGTGGAAGGGGGATATATGGATATTAGAGAAGCGCAATCGGATGACTAATATTCTGCGGATAGTACTTGCTACAATATTTGCACCTGTATTGCCATTATTTCTAGTTTTCTATGGATTCACCAGCGATGTGTTATTTACCGCTGTTTTAGCGGCATATACCCTCTATTTTCTCTTCGGTATTCCTCTGATATTCACACTCAGAAAAGGTGATAATTTGAGAATTCTGCCAATTGCTATTGGTGGATTTCTACTTTGCGTAGTTATAGGGGTGTTTCTAGAATTTATAGTAGATCAACCATCAAACATGACATGGGACGGTACGATTCTTATAGTGGATGGGTCACGAACTGTTCAGGGATATTTATATTCGCTTAGAGCAATTGTATTTACTGGATTGATAGGATCTATTGTAGGCATTACTTGGTGGCTGATTGGTGTCGCTGGAACGAAAAGTAGTTAGTTAACTAAGGTGTATATGAATTTGCTGGCAGAAGAAAAATTCTGACTACGTCAAAATTTAACTTGGACCTAATTGCAGCACGCTATCGCTCTGCAAAGGAAACACTGAATACGCCTTATTCAGAAAAACAAATTTTATTCTTATCCAAGTCTCTTACATAGGCTGAAAAACGAGGCCCACGTTGATTTGGCTCTCCTTCACATGTGCCTCCCAATTGAATCGCTTTCTCATGAAATGTTCTAACCGCCTCTGCTGAACCAACACTGAATCCAACCATAGCGCCATTCCCGTTTGTTGCAGGGTGATCATCAAACGGTATCGCAACTGCGAATGCAAAATCTTCACCTAGCCAGTAGGTCATTCTTTGAGCTGGGGTGATCTTGTTGAGCCCCATTTCTTTAAACAGCGAATCATAGAATTTGGTTGCTTTTTCCATGTTGTTTGTACCCACAACAAAATAGTTCATTTTCATGTGATTGTTAGGCCCTTGGTTCACAGTGATATGGATTGTTGCAGGATTAACTGACAACCCTATGTCAGGATGGTTTGTCTCTGAGTTTTGGGTAAGGGGTGTTATTGTGAGTACATGTTTAATGAGCGCTTTTGACTATCGCCATACCTCAAAGCTCTCAGACCTACAGTGGCAATTCAATCTCAGATAAAAGCACACTATACTGAGCTCCATGCATATCCCGATCAAACCGACTTCCCTGAACAACAGGGCGAGGGAAACTAAACTTCAGCACATGTAATTCGGTCAACTCAAACCGCTTCAGGGTATCTATAGGCCGTTGATAAAGTGTTGCTACATACTCTCTTGTGAGCAATTCACTCAGCCTGTTGAACACCGCTTCACTACCGCAAAACACATCAATAGTGACCCAATAAGGCCCGGCATTTTTTGATCGCACATTGGTTACGAGTTCACCGAGTTGCATCGATACCTACCTGATCGCTGACAATTCGAAATGCGTCCATAGGATCATCGAGCTCCATGATGTGGTTCATGCTAAATTCATACAAAGCGCCGCGTTGACTATGCGCAGGTGAATACGGAAACGCAAAAGTTGGTAGTGCTTCATCATCGGTTAATGGGTAATGCAACAAGAACGGATTAATAAGTTTGGCTAACTCTTCGCATTGCACGTCGCTTGCAGCAGTGATGATACCGAGCACACCAATTTCTGTTGCCTGTGAAGGTTTGTTCTCTAATGCACCCAACACGGAGTCTACGCCAATTAATCTAAATTCAATGGTGTAGTCCGGTGGGGTCAATCCCATGCTATTACTGATTTCTTTTTCTAAAAATGCGCTCAGCCTATCAACCCAAGCTTGGGCATTGGCAACATAGTGTGCATCACGTAAAACCGCCATGATAGTGCATTGAAAACCTGTGGGCCGTGCCGCTTCGAGCTTGACCGTATAAGTATCACTGGGTAACCACTGCGAACCCTCCACACGCACGCTGTGTTCTTCGCTTTGCGTGTACCGGGCTTGCCTTACATCGAGCGTACCACCGGGTTCGTGCAATAGATGCGGATCGCTGTTTTCATAAAGCATATGCGCTGATACAGAATGCGGGGTGCAGCGTGCATCTTTGGCCATGGCTTGAACGGTGAATCCAGAATCATCAACATCTAATAGAATGACACCGCTTATCGGATTGGTCGAACACAAGGCACCGCACTCAGCGATTTTTGCACCATGCCAGGCCGCGCCAACATGTTCGCCCCGCATGATCGGCAACGCACATATGACCGCTGTGTCTGTAGCGCGACCGGTCAAAATGATATCCGCACCCATGGTGAGCGCTTGTTGGATTTGTTCGGCACCTGCCAAAGCGACTATGTGAGAGCAGTTGCGCACAATCGATTCGTCTAGCTCAGTGACGGGTTCCAACGGATGGCATTGATTAGTTGTGATCTTTTGCACTACCTCGTCAGCTTGCTGTTCACTGTACAAGCGGGTCACGTTAATGGACTGACCCAACTCTAAAGCCAGCTCCTGCGTAATCTCGTACATCCAATCAACCATGCCATCGGTACCGCAGGTACCACACGAGCTGATGACCAAGGGTACTTGCAACGACTCGCGCGCAATCATCAAGTCTTTCCATTCTGCTTTACATCCGGCGCGAGAATATTTCGAACTGCCTGTACCTAAACTAAATGGTCCGCTATCGGTCGAGCCACCATCAATACAAATAATATCCGGTTTCATATTTACGCCGCGTGCCAGTGCTTCACGATCAAAGCCAAGACCGAGTACGCCTGATGGAACCAATACGCGGGTGCTCATGGGTAATAAAGACTCAATAGCTCAAATGTTGTGCATCTAGTTTACTGCATTTAACTGCATGGCGGCAGGGCAGTTAAATCAATAACTGGGTGATTGTTGCTACAATCTGGCATAGCGAATCGGCCCTCCCTTAGATCATGAGCTTTGTCATGGAAAGCAATAGCAGTGCGCAAACGCATCGATGGCTGCTGGTGTCGTACTACGCCAATGTGAACGGTCGGGCGGCATCACATCATATTGATGATCGCTTATCGGCGTTTCGTCATGCTGGCATAGACATCACGGTGCTTTCGTCGATGCTCGGTCCACGCTACCAAAATGAAAACCACGTGCGCGTCGTATCTGCCATGCCGTCGGCCGTGCTCGATGAAATCAAAGCCAGCGTAAAACGTAATCGACAACACGGATTGATCATGCAGTTGCTGCGCGTGCTGATTCAAGTACTGATCACAATTCCTGTTGGCTTGCTAAGCATTGTTGAACGCTTGTTGATGCGCCGCGACAAACGCTGGTCCTGGCAGTTTACGGCGCGAGTGCGCGGTTGGTTGTGGGCAAAAAAGCATAAACCTGAATTGGTGTTTAGTACAGGTGGGCCGGCATCGGCGCATGAAGCTGCGCGTTGGATTGCCAAGCAATTAAATTTGCCGTTGGTGTGCGAATTTCAAGACCCACTACCATTTCAATACCCGCCTACAGATACACGCATCCATGAATACCATTTACAGCTTGAAACGCAATTGGCATCTGAGGCAAATGCACTTATCTATTTAACGCAAGGAGCGGTTGAATCAGCGAATGAGCGCTTCAAACATTTACCAAGTATTCGGGCAAAGGTTTTCGCGATTTTATCGGGTGCACCGAAAAACGTAGCCCCCAGTAAATCGGTTGAGAAGAAACGGGTGCTTGCACACATAGGCACCTTAAGTGGTACACGTAATCTAGAAGCCTTGTTGCAAGCTCTGACTTTGTTATCTACCGAAGATGAACAATTGAGCGAACGCTTTTCAGTGCAGTTGGCTGGTACCCTGGATAAAAACGTTGTGCAATCGATCAACGGTTTTGCGCTAAAAGAACAAATTGAAGCCTTGGGTAGACAACCGCGTGAGGCACTGGAAGCAGTCGTTGCGACCGCTGATATTTTATTGTTGATACAAAACACAGGGCCCATCGCAAAAGAGACGATTCCGTCCAAGGTATTTGAATACTTGCAAACCGGCCGACCGATTTTAGGTTTGATTGACAACAATGAGCAGTTAAAGACGATACTGCAAGAGCATGGTCATGCCGTATTCGATTTGAACGACGACATAGCTGTTTTACGAGATATCCTTCGCTTGCTGCTAACTCAGCCATTACCTCAAGCATTGCCCAGTACGTTAACCGTAGAGTCAAGCGTGAATGAGGTGATTCGACACATTGAATCCTCACTATAAGCTTCGCTACAATGCTCGGTAAAGCGAATACGAATAACAACAGAGCCAAACTGGAAGCACTATGGATATTTTAACGTTTAGGAAAATCGTGACCGACGACAAGGCCGATATGTTGTATGACATCGGCACTACGTGGTCGCGCATCTACGAATATCCGCTCGTGCTCGAAGAAATTGCCGAGCATCATCCGCAGGCGTTGACGGTGCATAACTCGAGTTGGGGGTTTCTTGATGTGCATGCACTTTTTAAAGATAAGCTGGATGCGAAATACGATGCGCGGCATTCTGATTTACGTCCATCGGAGCTGAGCGATACATTTGTCTACGACATAACCCAGCCACCTGCTGAAGGTGAAGCAGAACGTTATGATGTGGTGATCAATGTTTCAACCATGGAAGAGGTTGATTTTGATCATTGGCAGATTTTTCAAAACCTCTATGCGCAGGTAAAGCCTGGTGGTTTGTTCGTGGCTACCTTCGATCTTCCAGGGCTACAGCTCGATCGTTTTGAAAAGGAATTTGGTAGAACTTTGGCTGTGAACGGCACCGCCGTACATGGAAACAATTCGCTGGTAAGAAACCGTAAATACAGAAAACTGACCTGTGGAATTATGACGCTACGCAAGGATGCGTAAGCGCTAGCCCATGCGTAAACCGGCGCGTTGGAAGTCGGCGACGTCAATACCAAAGCTACCGTCACTTAAAGTGGTTTTTATCTGGTATACGTTACCCTCTCTGTCAGTATCCATTTGTGATAGGTCAACAACCTTCTGTTGGGCTGGCTCTTTCGCAGAGTCGAGGATAATGATAACGCGAGGACGTAGCTTGTCTGATGTGTTGGCTAGTACAATACCGATCTCACCATTGAGCATTTCGACGATACTGCCCGGTGGAAATATACCAACAGCATCGATAAACTTAATAACCATATCTTCGTCGAACTGCTTACCCCTCAAGGAATAGAGTTCTTGCAGTGCTTCTGAAGGCGAGCAAGCTGCGCGATAGGTTTGTTTGGTGGTCATCGTGTCATACGCTTCGGCAATGGACACGATTTTGGCGAATATAGGGATTGATTCAGAAGGTAACTTGCGCGGATAGCCTTGACCATCTTCTCTTTCATGATGCGAGTGAGCTACGTCAGCCGCACCAGACATAACACTTTTTGTTGAAACTAAAATATCTCGACCATAGCGTGTATGCTTTTGCATCTCAGCACGCTCTTCATCGGTCAGCGGGCCATCTTTGGAAAGTACCTCGGAGGAGATACTGGTTTTACCGACATCGTGCAGCATGCCGCAAACACCCACGTCTTCCATTTCGCGTTGTGTCATGCCAGCGGCCTTCGCCATCACAATACTAAGGGCCGCAACGTTAAGAGAATGTTGTGCGGTCGCTTCATGTTTGGCTTGAATTCGTGTGAGCCAAACAGAGGCATCCGGATTTCGAAGAATACTGTCTACACAGCCGTTAACAGCTTGCTTGACTTTACCGCCGTCAACTTCGGCGCCTAAGCGTATTTCCTCAAAAAGGGTGCTGACCGCTTCTGCTGCCAAGTTGTGCACTTCTTTGGCTGCATCGAATTCGTCTTCGACCGAGACGCCAGTGTCCTTTGAACCTGCGCCTGGGGCAGCGGGTAATCCGTCAGATTTGGTTGCCTTCTTTAAAGAAAACTCATCGTAGTCCACCCATACAAACGAACATTCTTTTTGTACGGCGTGGATGTCAGATGCACTCTTGATTTCCAACCCCTGGAACATAAAGCCAGATTCTTCCCACGGCTTATCAAGCTCCACGACAAACATACCCACGCGCAGATCGGCAACGTCAAGTTTGACGTGTTGCTTTCTCGTACGCTGAGTGCGGTCACCCTTAGGCTGCGACGGTTTGCGGCGTCGCGGCTCAGGTGGCTTGTCTTCAGATTTGAAAAATTTTTTAAACATCCGTTTGCATTTTTATTGCAATTTCAAAGGCGCAGCTTTTCCCGTGCACCCCCTAAAAATCGGCTGATTTGGAGCGGACTTGATACCAAATTGCGGTTATTTCACGCACGTGGATCCGGATGGCAGTTGGGGGGTAAGGTAAAGAGTCGATTTCGAACTGTAAAACGATGGAATTAGGCAGTAAATTGGGAGGCAATTCACATTTTATACACCATTGGTAACTATTTCCTCGCGTTTGATCTGCCAGTAACCACGCTCGTTACGCTCCCAGTAAATTGTGATTTGGGCCTCATTTTGGTCTGGAAGTTCAAATGCCATGACTAAATGCTGGCCAGAAGGACTCTGTTTAAGGTCAGGATTCCTCAATACAGAGACATCTTCGGCTTGCACCTGAGACAAGGCTTGCAGGTCGATGCCAGCCGGCGAGAGTGGCGTGCTCAATCCAGTGTCTGAACTGACCTTTTTGGCCTGAGCTGCGTGTGCATAGCGAACAAGGTCTGGCAAGGAGTCAGTCGTATAAAGGCTGGCTAAATCGCTAACACGCCCATTAATCCAGGCACTACGGTACTGCTCGAATAGCTCGTGGTAACGTTCACGCTCAGCGCTTGCGTCTGCCCAGTCTCGCCATTGGATATTGCGCGTAAGAATCACATGTGTTCGTCGAATATCAATTTGATGGTAGAGATCGGTCAGATGTTCATTGGCCATGGTTACGCAGCCTTCACTCGATTGTGGTGAGCGGCTTCGATTAGCGCGCGGGTTGCCGTGCAACCAAATACCCGAACCAGATCGGCCCAAGGCGTGATCAAGACGGTTCGGATAGTTAAGCATGAGTGCGCCCGAGCCATACAGATCGGGCAAGGTGTCGTCACTGCGAAAGCCATGTACACGGTACACGCCTAAAGGGGTTTTAAGATCACCTTCGGTTAATTTTCCAAAACCACCTTCGCCGCTGGATATGTAGTGTTCTTTGATTAATCGTGGTTGCTCGGAAGTTGTTTCGAACAAATAAAGCGTAGAGCTGTGCAGATCAACTAACACGACATCGTCGATGTGCTTTCCTACTTGTATGATGTCATTGGGAACCGACTGCTTCGAAACAGCATTTATACTTAAGTTACCTTGCGCCTGGGCAACACGCGCTTTGGCTTCGAGCAGCAGATCGACCAAAGGCATGGAAAAATTGGGTAATTCTTGCACCAATGGATTCGACATACCCAGCACGGTGTGCGCTTCGGCGAGGATTAAGTGGCCTAGTGCATAGTCTGGAAAGTCTTGCGTTAGTGTTTGTGCAACATGCAGTGTGGTGGTCCAGTCACCAGATAGCATTGCCTGCAATGCTTGTTCGCTCTTGCCATCCAATGTATGCGCATGTTTGTTGTTGGATGTAGACGCTTCAGTGATTGAAATGGAAACATCGGCGTGCCCGACGTTGCCTATGAGCATGGTCAAGGCAAGCACACCACAGCGAGCAATTGCGCGTGTACGCAATCGAAGAATCCAGTGAATTTGATTCAAGCTTCCATTCATAAAGCCGCTTCGCGGTATATTTTCCAACGGTTATTTTGTAAACGAAGCAGTAAGAGCGTGCGCTTGTCGACCTCGTCGATACGATAGCTTAATACAACTACCGCATCTTGTGCAGTAAAAGAGATATCGCGATTGACTTGGTTCCAGCTGATTTTGGCTGCGTCAAAATTTTGCGCAGCTGGGTATCCGTTCAAATAATGTTCAAGAAACGCTTGTGGTTGGTTATCTGCCGCCGACGTCCACCACGCATAGAGTTCGTAATCAACCGTCGCCAAATTATGTAGAGATGTTTTTAGCTTTGACTCAACAATGGTGTTCGATAGGCTGGCCGTTTGCATCTGCAGCTGCGGCGGATTGATAACGTTCTGGGTATTCATGGCCTTTTGAAAAGCAATACTCGCCTGATATTGATGCAGGCTTTGTAGGTGTGTGCGAGTCATGTTGGTACGCGTGTCATTTTCGATCGCATTATTGAAATGAACCTGTGCCTGCTGCCATTCATCTCGTTCATATGCCAGTACGCCAAGGTTGTGCTGAATTTGTGGCAGATGGCCACAATCGCTAGCCATGGCTAGCAATTTTGCCTGCGCCCGTTGAGCGTCTCCGGTGTTGTAGATGGTCACAGCCGCATCCAGTTCGTCCTCACACCCAGCGAAGAGCAGTGATGCCTGTGATGAAACTGGCAAATTCAGCATCCCCATGATCAAGATAATGTAAAAAAGTAAACGCACGCTGTTGGTTATTGGGTAAAGTCGATGTACCGATTATATCTTATGCCCCTAGCCAGAATTTTAAGTGAGTTAAGTTTTGACATCAAAGCAAACCCCGCCGCTCGGCGATAGCACATTGGCAGTTCGATCAGGCTTTGATCGCAGTTCAATGATGGAGCATGCTGAGCCAATCGTGACCACGTCCAGTTTCGTTTTTAACAGCGCAGCTGAAGCCGCCGCGCGATTCAGTGGTGAATCGCAGGGTATGACGTATTCCCGGTTCTCTAATCCTACGGTGCAGGTATTCGAAAAGCGCCTCGCCGCGTTAGAGCAGATGGCGAATAGTATAGCGACGGCCTCTGGTATGGCGGCAATAAACCTATTGTTTATGGGTACGATGCGCGCAGGCGAACATATCGTGTGCACGCGCAATATGTTTGGAAGTACCGTTAATCAAATCAAGAATATCTTGCCTCGCTTTGGCATTGAAGTGAGTTGGGCAAACAGTTTTTCACCCGATGAATGGGCAAGTTTAATCACTGAAAAAACGCGCTACCTTTATTTGGAAACGCCCACCAACCCGTTAACCGAAGTTGCTGATATAAATGCCTTGGCCGATGTGGCACATGCTGCCGGTGTAAAACTGGTGGTTGATAATTGCTTTTGCACTCCGGCCTTGCAAAAACCGACACAGTTCGGCGCTGATATTGTTATTCACTCGGCGACCAAATATTTAGATGGACAGGGGCGTTGTGTTGGCGGCGCGGTCGTGGGTTCGGACGATCTCATTGAAGAATTAACGTCTTACATGCGAAGTGTTGGCCCGTGTATGAGTCCGTTTAATGCTTGGGTATTTTTAAAGGGTTTAGAAACGCTTTCGTTGCGCATGCATCAACACTCTCGCAATGCGATGGTCCTCGCCAGCTGGCTAGAGACTCATGCCGATGTTGCAAGGGTGCATTACCCGGGATTGAATTCTCATCCGCAACATGCCTTAGCCAATGCGCAACAAAAGGCCGGAGGTGGCATTTTATCGTTTGATCTAAAAGGTGGGAAAGAGGCAGCATGGCAGCTGATTGATCACACCAAGTTGTGTTCAATCACTGCAAACTTAGGGGATTCGCGCACAACCATTACCCACAACGCCACCACTACGCATGGCAGAATATCAGCAGAAGATCGAAAAGCTTCAGGGGTGACTGATGGGTTGGTGCGTTTATCGGTAGGTCTAGAAGACGTGGAAGATATCCAGCGGGACTTAGAGCAAGCGCTGTCTGCTGGCTAGTGCCAGCAGACATTTAGAACGTTTATTTCATTTCAATTTTTGCATCGGCGCGTAAACCTTCAACTTCTTTCGCCAAGGCTTCGCGTAACAACGTATTTTGAATACCTGATTTAACCGCTGGAGAATAGTCAGGCTTGGCCGCTTCGCGTACGTCGTCAAGCTTGATCACATGCCAGCCAAATTCAGTTTGCACAGGTTCTACCGAGACTGATCCCTTTTCCATAGTTGCCACAGCTGCGGAAAATTCTGGAACCATGTTCTCCGGCTGAAACCAACCCAAGTCACCGCCAGTGGCACTGCTAGGACCGGTAGAGCGTGTTTTAGCAAGCTGGACAAAATCACCACCGCCATTAAGATCAGCAATAACTTTTTCAGCATCCTCTTTACTGTCTAACAGGATGTGGCTAGCCTTGTATTCAGACGCCTTTATTAATGCGATTTGCTTATCGTATTCAGCACGAATTTGTTCTTCGCTGATTTTTAAATCATTGCTGAACACACCTAGATAAGCATTCGCCATGGTTTGCGTGTACTGCAAGTGCAGCGCCGTGGCTACGTCATCTGATTTATCGAGCTCCATCTGTTCTGCTGCTTGGGTCAGAATTTCCAAGTTGATCAGCTCGTCGATGATTTGCTCGCGGTTGGGCTGCTGACCTTGCGCTGATAATTGTTGCGTCACACGCTCTAGTGAAAGCTGGGATATGGGGCGGCCGTTGACGGTAGCCACCGCTTCTCCGACTGCTACGTCATGCCCACCACCGTGACTGCCATCAGCCATTGCTATACCGTTTGCCAACACTAAGGCTGCCGTCGCGGTTAGAAATCGTGTTTTTGCCATCATTCTTGGGTTCATCGTTCGGTCCATATTGGTGTTCTCTTAAGGAGAACGGGTAAAAAGCCCTATTTATGGGCCTGATTATGCAATCTATGAACCGTCTGAGCGTACAATTGCCGCAATTCGGTCCAGTTTCAGCCTTGTATGAGCCAATATTTCGAGATTCACCCTGATAATCCGCAGAAGCGCCTTATCAGCCAAGCTGTGAATATCATCCAGCAGGGTGGAGTTATAGTCTATCCAACTGACTCCTGTTATGCACTTGGCTGCCATTTGGGGGATAAAAATGCCATGGAGCGTATCGCTCGAATTCGCAAAACCGGACCCAAGCACAACTTTACCTTGGTCTGCCGCGATCTATCTGATATTGCGCTTTATGCGCGGGTTGATAACACGACCTACCGTAGTTTAAAGTCGCTGACCCCAGGACCTTACACTTTCATTCTCAAAGCAACGAACGAAGTGCCGCGTCGATTGCAAAACCCGAAACGAAAAACCATCGGTATCCGCGTGCCCGACAATGCCATATGCCAAAGCTTGTTGGGCGAGCTGGGCGAACCGATGATGAGCAGTACCTTGATCATGCCCGACAAAGATCTGCCGGAAACCGATGCTGAGGAAATTCGCGAGCTGCTTGAAAAACAGGTCGATCTGGTTATCGATGGTGGCAATTGTGGCTTCGAGCCAACCTCTGTTTTGACCTTCGATGAACATGGTGAAATTGAAGTCAACAGGCGCGGCCGAGGTGACTTGGATTTCCTGAATTAGGGCTTATACATTCGGCTATGTGTCACGTTTGAAACATGACGGCAAAACAGCGCCGGGGATATGCTCGTTTTTAGACCAGATTTCTCGATAAAACATTAATAAGTGAGTCTATCTTTTTGGTTTGAGGCGCATCGCGGTATACTAGGCCAAACAAACGCAGCGGCCATCGATGCAAGCAAATCAGCCCCCAGCCACGGAGCCTGAACAGGTTCCGCCTCCGCCTGAGCCAATCGCAATGGTCGCCGGCGAGCCCGTTGTGGAATTGCCGCAAGATCTTTATATTCCGCCCGATGCATTAGAAATTTTTCTAGACACCTTCGAGGGTCCGCTCGATCTCCTGTTGTATCTGATCAAAAAGCAAAACCTCGACATCCTCAATATCCCCATTGCCGATATCACCGAGCAATACATGCAGTACATCGGTTTGATGGAAACCATGCGCTTTGAACTGGCTGCTGAATACCTGTTAATGGCTGCAATGCTGGCGGAAATCAAATCGCGCATGTTGCTACCGCGCGTTGAAGAAGATGGTGACGACGAAGACGACCCGCGGGCTGAATTAATTCGTCGTTTGCAGGAATACGAGCGCATTAAAGAGGGCGCAGAAAGTCTGGATATTCTGCCGCGCATGCTGCGTGAGAATTTCCCGCTTGCCGTTGTTCCACCCGTCATTGAACGAGACACACCGCTGCCGGATATCACGTTGCAGGAATTGTTGCTGGCGTTCCGTGATGTTGCCGAGCGTGCAAAAATGTCCGAGCATCACCACATCGATAAAGAGTTGTTATCGGTGCGTGCGCGCATGACAGCCGTGCTGTCCGCATTGCGCATTGGCGAATTCTGCGAATTCTCCACTTTGTTCAATCCAGAAGAAGGGCGCATGGGAGTGGTGGTGACTTTTCTGGCTGTGCTTGAACTCTGTAAAGAACGTTTAGTTAGCATCGTGCAAGCCGAACCGTTTGCCCCCATTTACCTAAAACCGTGTGAAGGTGATACAGAGCCTACGATCGATGACATTAAACCGTTAATCGATGAGGTGAATATCGCTGACGACCAATCCGTATCAGAGTAAGACCTATGGATGACAAGCAACTAAAAAACATTCTTGAAGCTGGCCTGTTAGTGGCTGGACGAACAATGAGCCTTGCGCAGCTGGAGGGCTTGTTTCAACACGACACAGAAAAGCCAGAGCGCAAACAAGTTCGTGAAGCGCTTGAATCACTGAAGCAAGATTACGAAGGTCGCGGCATTGAATTGGTGGAAGTGGCCAGTGGTTATCGATTGCAATCTCACGAGTCGGTTGCGGATTGGGTGGCAAACTTGTTTCAGGAAAAAGCACCACGCTACTCGCGCGCGTTGTTGGAAACATTAGTGCTCATCGCCTACCGTCAACCCATCACGCGTGCTGAAATTGAAGACGTGCGTGGCGTTGCTGTTAGCAGCAACATCATTAAAACCCTGCAAGAACGTCAGTGGGTAAAAGTGCTTGGCCATAAGGATGTGCCGGGTAAGCCTGCATTATTGGGTACGTCAAAAGAATTTCTCGACTACTTTAATTTGAAAAAACTGGACGATCTGCCAGATCTTGCGGACATTAAAGACCTTGATCAGTTCGATGAGTTACTCGCTGAAGAGGTGGGTGAGGTTGACGGGCAGGGTGATGCGGCAAACGATAGTGGTGACGTTGATACAAGCCAAGTCGATGCTGCGGAGTCAGATTCCGATGATGCTGATGAGGCAATGTTGGATTTAGGTGCGAAAGAAGATGAAGAGGCGACCGACGAAAGTGGTTCCGATCAACAGGTGGCAGATGGCGAATCCTCAGAGGATGAAATAGAAGTCTCGGATGTCGACGACAACGAAGATCACAGCGAAACTCTCTCGGGTCCGGAGCGCGATCTACTAAAGGTGATTAGCGATTTTTCTGAAGAGCATCAGCAAGAGATAGATGCACGAGACCAAATGGAAGCTGGCATCTTATCGAACAAAGAAGTTGATTCTGTTGATGAAATCGACGAAGTTGAATTAGCGGACCTTTCCCAACGAGTTGCTGACGAAACACACAATGGTGAATTGCCGGAACCTGGCGATACCCTGCATTGAATAGCTAGACGGGCTGACGTAACGCGAAGGAACGCGGAAGACCACTCTGTTGATACTGTTGTTGCCGAAGCACCGGCAGCAACCACGCACTCGAGTGCGCCCGTCACATCTGTTGCTAAGTTCACAAGCCCAGCCTCTGCGGCGACATCTGCGCAACCTGCCAGCGCATTGCTGGAAAGTGAAACGGCCGAATCCGAATCGGCCGAGTTGGCGGGCGAAATTCAAATAAATTTTGGTACTGAAGGTATCGAGTTGACGCATGACTTAGGCGGTGACGAGCAGAATTTGGATCAAAAAACGGTAGCTCCTGATTCGGTGGATTTTGATCTTGGCTCCAGTATGGGGTCTGAAGAGCAAGTAGATGAACAAGATCCAGCTGTAAAAGCCGAAGATGCCGCAGTGTCTCAAGCAAGTTTGGTTGATATTCATCTGGTCGATGTGGGCGATTCTGGTGCTGAAAGTGAACACGTGGAGACTGGCGCTCTAGAAAGTGAACACGTGGTGACAACGGAGACTGAAAGTACAATAACTGTGGACCAGCAGAGCAATAGCTCGCGCAGTGATTTCTCCAGTACAGAGCGCGAGACAACGAAACCTACTGGCATGGGAAATCGCGCCGCAAACGATCACGCGTTTAAACAAATTCTCATCGCCAAGACTCCGAATAAATCTAAAGCCAAGCCGCGTTTTGTAGAGAACTTTACTCCACAAGATATGACTCGCAAGCTTGTCATCAAAGAAGCAAAAAAGCAGACCAACAATAACAACGCGAATTCGTCTGATGCTAGCGAAAATGCGAATGAAAATCTGAATGCGGAAGATGCAGCGCCGGTTGTTATTGTTGCACCAGAGCTCGAAGAGATAACCGAACAAGCTCAAGCCGAAGCGGCTGAAAAAGCAACGCAATCTGCCATTAAAAAAGCGGCTAGAGCCGAAGAAGCTCGCCAGGCCGAAGAAGCTCGCCAGGCCGAAGCAGCTCGCCAAGCCGAAGCAGCGCGCCAAGCCGAAGAAGCGCGCCAAGCCGAAGAAGCGCGCCAGGCCGAAGAAGCTCGCCAAGCCGAAGAAGCTCGCCAAGCCGAGGAAGCGCGCCAAGCCGAAGAAGCTCGCCAAGCCGAGGAAGCGCGCCAAGCCGAGGAAGCGCGCCAAGCCGAAGAAGCGCGCCAAGCCGAAGAAGCGCGCCAGGCCGAGGAAGCGCGCCAGGCCGAGGAAGCTCGGCAAGCCGAGGAAAAAGCAAAAGCAGATGCATTAGCACAAGTCGCCGCCGCCGTCGAAGCAGGCTTACAAGCAGAAGATCAAATAAAAGCTGAGGAAGCGGCAAAAGCGGGATTGCCTATTGATAACACTGCACTAGATAGTGTTCAAAGCAAAGCTGACCTATTGGCTGAAGATGCTAAAGCGCAAGAGGCAGAAGAAGCATTCGATGTTCTCTCGCACTCAGCGCAAATAGAAAATGAACTCGTTGAAGCGTTCGCAAATTTAGGCCCAACGCTCGATATAGAATCCTTGGATGACTCATTCGCCGCAGAAGAATTGTTGATTGATGATGCGACAGTCAATATTGACGAAGAGCAGCAGCATGACGCTTCATTGACCCTCACCGAAGACGAAGTGTATGCCAGCGATTCTACGGCAGGCAATACATCCATAGCGAGCATTTTACGAACTGAGTATCGAGAAGCAGGCGACGGTCATTCAGACTCATCACATTCTGTAGTGCGCGCAAACCACGAGGCTAAAACAGAATCCAGTACACGGTTAGTAGCCTCGTCTGAATCAGATGAGGTATTTGACTTAGCAGAAGCGTTTGGTTCACCAGATGTCGATTTGGATGACACACTAACAGCAGAGTTTGGCGGCGTACCAAAAACAGTGCGCTCACAAACCCAAGGTCGTTTTTATCGAATCTGGGTTTCGATGCGTAAAACGGCTCGAAGAATTATTGATCGTCCTATTGAATGGCTCAAACAGCGACGAAAATAAATCGATGCTCAAACTTGGAATGAAGTGATGGAAAACTTGATAATCCGAGAAGCCCTAGAACAGGACTACCACACCATCATGTTGCTTATGCAGCAGCTAAACACCGATGACCCAACAATTGAAAAACCATTCGGCCAAAACCTATTCCAATCGATAATTTCGAACGACCACTTAGCCATTTACTTAGCCGAATACGATAGGCAAGCTGTGGCGACATGCTACTTAAACACTATTCCCAACTTAACCCGCTCCGGTCGAAGCTATGCATTAATTGAAAATGTCGTGACCGATGAGGCGCACCGGCGAAAGGGATACGGCGAAGCTTTGTTAAAGCAAGTGATTGCCAATGCGATCGAGTCGGGTTGTTATAAAGTTATGTTAATGACTGGCCGTGATGATAGTGTGCACGAATTTTACCAGCGCTGCGGATTCGAAAAAGATTCCAAAACGGCATTTATAAAAAGAATTTAATTGGGAGAGACACAAATGCTATACAAAATTGGTTCTGTGGAGGTGTGGCGAATTCTTGAAATACATGCACCATTTAAGCACCCAAATGATCTCTATCCCACTGCGGGTCCCGATGTTAGTGAATTGATTGAAGCCAAGGCCCCCGGTAGCATTTGTCCGCATTCTGGTAATTTGATTCTGCCAGTGCAAGGTTTTTTATTAAAAACGTCATCCCACAATATTCTTGTAGATAGTTGTGTTGGAAATAACAAGACAGTGCCGAACACACCCAATTGGCATCAAAGAAGTGACAATCGATTTGAGGCCGCTCTGCGTGCTGCAGGTGTTGGCTTTGATGATATCGATTATGTGTTGTGTACACACTTGCACACTGATCATGTCGGTTGGAATACGCAATTGATTGACGGACGCTGGGTGCCGACTTTCCCTAAAGCGCGATACCTTATGCCAAGCGCCGATGAGCAGTATCACAGTCAGCAGAATACCGATCTTTACAAGGAAAGTGTTTCACCCGTCATTGAAGCTGGACAGGCCGAATTGGTGCAAGCAGGCCACAAGTTGGGCGATCATGTATCGCTTATCCCCACACCGGGTCACACGCCAGGGCATGTTTCCATCAAGATTGACAGTGCGGGTAAGCAAGCTGTGATAACCGGAGACGCCATACATTCAACGGCACAGTGCTGGTATCCAGATTGGCATTTTGCCTATGATGCTGATGCAATCATGGCAATCAAATCCAGAAAGCATTTATTGGAAACTGTGTCTGAAGCCGACTGTGTCGTATTGGGCAATCATTTCTCACTACCGTCCATAGGGCGAATCAGTGTTGAGGGTAGTGCGTTTCGTTGGGATGAAAACCAATAACAAGCAGTAACCAACAGGCGGTTACTGCTCGTGCAAACTCTAAGAGTAAAGCAATAGTTAAGTTTCTTGACTCACATCAGGTTCGCCAAGCAATAGAAATCGAGTCTTGGCTGTGCAACCGCCATAGCCGAACTCAGCTACGCCTACAGTGAAAAACCCCACAGCATTTTGTTCTGCCAATTGACCGCGCAGAATAAGTTGCATTCTTCCGTTTGCCACAGATGTACTCGATGATACAGATTCTTTTGTTTCACCAGCAATGGGTAAAATAACTTTGAACTTCCCGGTTTTGGATACATAAGCAGTTTGCTTGTTTTGACCGCTGGCAATATTTATCACACCATCGCGAACAACCAATTCAAATACCCGACTCATGTCGCCGCAAGTTAAGGTCCATTTGTCGACATATTGCGTACCCGCGCCTTTGGCGACTTCAACTTTCCAAACGCCATCGAATTCACCCGAAGTTGATTTGTCTTGCTCTTTAACCGGCGAGACAACTGTGCCTGCGCAACCACCTAACAATGTGAAAAGCGCAATCGCCGCGCTGAGTTTTCCAAATTTACCTAAAATCATGTGGGCTATTCCTGGTAGTTTGTAGATTCCCGCTGAGGGCTGCCGAAAGTTATTGTGGGAGTAATATTATTGTGGGGTCATGACAGGATTCGTAACTGACTGTACAAAGTAGAGCGTTTTGGGGTTCATTACAGTTGTTTTCGAACACACAGATTAGCCTGTCCAGCGCCCCAACGCCCAGTTTTAGCCATTCTTGCCAACTGTTTGCAGTCGTGAATCGGATGCAGTACACTCAGTAATGCAACCGGTTGCAAAAAATGCGTGTTTTGCCGGAAGCGATGAAAATTCGCTGCAGTTTTCGATCTGGTCAGCGCCTATGGCTGACTGAGCAGTACGAATTCTAGTCCGTTGGAGGAAGTTCGAGCGTGATAAAACGCCGGGCATTATATTTCTGGAGAAATCTATGTTGAAAAAAACCTTATTGGCCGCTGGCTTCTCAGCCATGCTGACCACAACAGCAGCTGCTGAAACAGTTGGTGTTTCGATTTACCTGTTCGATGATGTTTGGACCACAGTGATGCGTACGGGTCTAACCGACCACGCAGATACACTCGATGGTGTTGATGTACAAGTGGAAGATGCACTTGATGATGTTGCGCGTCAGCTTGACCAAATCAATAACTTCATCGCCTCTGGCGTTGACGCTATTGTTGTTCAGCCAGTTGATACATCAGCCACTCAAGCCATGAGTGATGCTGCTGAAGAAGCGGGCATACCATTGGTCTACGTTAACCGTCAGCCAATTAACCTGGACACGCTGCCTGATAACCAAGCTTTCGTAGCGTCTAATGAAATCGAAAGTGGCACTTTGTCGGCTTTTGAAGCCTGCAAACTTTTGCGCGCAGCCGGTAAAGGTGGCGGTGCTAAAGGCTACATCATCATGGGGCAACTATCTAACCAAGCTGCGGTACAACGTACAAAAGACGTTGAAGATGTAGTTGGTATGGATATGTGTAACTTTATCGAAATCGTTGATAAGCAAACGTCTAACTGGCAGCGTGATCAAGCACAAGATTTGATGACTAACTGGATTTCTTCTGGCGAAGACTTCGACGTTGTATTTGCTAACAACGACGAAAGCGCTATCGGTGCAATTCAAGCCATGAAAGCTGCAGATATCAGCATGGACGATGTCGTTGTTGTAGGTGTTGATGCTACACAAGACGCACTAGTATCCATGCAGGCGGGAGATTTGGATGCGACAGTATTCCAGGATGCGGCTGGCCAAGGCGCTGGTTCACTAGATACTGCATTGCGTCTGGCTCGTGGCGAAGATGTTGATAATGCTGTGTTCATTCCTTTCAAGTTGGTGACTCCTGCCAACATGGAAGAATACTTAGACAAGAACTAAGTTCGACCTAAGTACGTTAAATTATCGAGGCTCTGCTCAAACGGGCAGAGCCTTGGTGAAGCTAAGTTGCATGGGTCTGTGCAAAGCATGGGTCCATCTAAATTCTCTTCCTAACTAACATGAGGCAGCCAAGGCGTTTGTTTTGGTGATAGGTGTTTGATGGCCAAAAATCCTTACGGTACCGGTGGACTAGAGCATGGCAAGCATAGAAGAGCTTGGCCGACAGAGCTCAATATTTTTATCGCCCTTGTTCTAATCATTCTATTGTTTGAAGGGCTTGGTCAGCTGCTCCCCTATATGAAAGGGCAGAGCATGCTATTTGATTTTAATTTAAAGCGCGACGGCACCATTCTCAATATAGCGCGGATTAAAATCATTATTCTGCAAGTGGCGATTATTGGCATCATTGCCTTGGGAGTCACTCAGGTCATTATTCTTGGTGGCATCGACTTATCGTCGGGGCCATTGGTCGCCGCAACCGCGATGGTGGCGATGTCCTTTGCACAAACCGAATTGGTTAACGGGAATCCAAATCCTAAGGCGGTGTACGGCGCCTGGGCCATGGACTTACCGACGATACTGCCGGTGCTGATAGGCCTCACCTTTGGGGCCTTCATCGGATTTATAAACGGCTCGCTGATAGCACGCGCAAAAATTCCACCCTTTATCGCAACCTTAGGGATGTTTCTAATTTGCCGTGGTATTGCGCAGTGGTGGACGCGTGGCAACCCAATCTCATTTCCAACCGACGGCTTTGCCATGATTGGTAAAGGCATGAATCCGGTCATCTGGTTTGTGATTTTAGCCATCATTCTGCACTTCGTTATGCGTTACACGGTGTATGGAAAACACACCTATGCGATCGGTTCGAATGAAGAGGCGGCTAGAACATCGGGTATTAATGTTAAGCGACATAAAATTTTGGTCTACACAATTGCCAGTATGTTGGCAGCCTTCGCAGCAATCACGCTGAGTGCTAAAGGGCAAACAGCACAGTCGGGCATGGGGCAATTTTACGAGTTATATGCGATTGCAATGGCCGTTATCGGTGGCGTGAGTTTGCAAGGTGGTCGCGGTTCCATTATTGGTACCGTGCTGGGTGCGATGGTTATCGGTGTTATTCGAACAGGCTTTACGTACCTTAAATTGGACGCGTTCTATCAGATGATGGCGATGGGAGCGATCATTATTGGGGCGGTTGTGTTAGATCAATGGCGACAAAGTCGCGATGCCGCAAAAGTGTAGCGCTGCGATTATATGGTGACATTATGAGTGAATATATTCTCGAAACCCGCGATCTAACCAAGCACTATGGCGGTGTTAAAGCCTTAGAGGGTGCAGATTTTCAGCTACGCCCAGGCGAGCACGTTGCGATCATGGGCGATAACGGTGCTGGTAAATCGACCTTTGTGCGCCAGATAACTGGAGTAGAGCAACGCTCGCGTGGCGATATCATTTTCGATGGCGAGTCGGTCAACTTTGCAGGGCCACTTGAAGCACGCAAAGCCGGTATTGAAACCGTATTCCAAACCTTGGCATTAGCGGATGATTTGGATGTGCCGGATAATTTGTTTCTTGGTCGCGAAATGACGTTCATGAATTGGTTGGGACCGTTTCGTTTGCTCGATTACAAAGGCATGCGTAACGCGACTTTGGAAGGTTTGGAAAAAACAGCCGTGAAAATTCCAAACATAAAAAACAAGATTCGCAACATGTCTGGTGGTCAGCGTCAATGTGTGGCCATAGCGCGAACCGCTACTTTCCATTCTAAGTTAACCATCATGGATGAGCCTACGGCTGCGCTGGGTGTGCAAGAGACTGCGCAGGTGGAAAATATTGTTCGCCAATTAAAAGAAGCCGGTGAGCCACTTATTTTGATCAGTCATAATATGCGTCAAGTTATGGATTTGGTTGATCGAATAATCGTTTTTCGTCGTGGACGAATTGTTGCGAATTTAAATCGAGACGAGACCGATGGCCAAGATGTGGTGGCGTACATCACTGGCGCTAAAACAAGCGCAGAATTCGAAGGCGCACCTTAAATACCTGCCGGTAATTTTCGGTGTGAGGTAGCTCGATGCCATATTCAATTAATCATATGACGGTAAAAGCCATACCCACATCGAGCTTGCTCGATATGGCTCTAGCACTTAACTGTGCTGGCGTTGAACTGCGTAACGATCTTCCATCCCCGTTATTCGATGGGCAAACGGCACAGGCTGTGGGCAAGCAAGTAGCGCAACTGGGTTTGCGCATTTTTGCCTTGGCCGAGGTTAAAGCGTTTAACGACTTCAACGAAAACACACGCAAGCAGGCGATAGCGCTGATGGATTTGGCGGTAGAGTGTGGTGCAATCGGGGTTGCATTGATTCCACGGTGTGATGGTCAGGGCCTGGAAAAAACAGAACGCATAGCATCGTTAACCCACGCCATTGAACAACTTACACCTTTGTTAGCCGAACGCAAGCTCATAGGCTTTGTAGAGCCGCTTGGCTTTGAACATTCGTCGTTAAGGCTGAAATCTGAAGCGGTTGATGTCATCAAGAACTGCGATGCAAGCGAGCAGTTTCAATTAGTGCACGATACGTTTCATCATTTTCTGGCCGGTGGCGGTGCACTTTTTCCTGAACACACTGGTATGGTGCATGTGTCTGGCGTGGCGGACAAATCAGTTGCGTTGAATGAGATAAACGATGTACACCGTATTTTGGTGGATGAGCACGATCGGCTTGAAAATATCGAACAGTTAAGCGCCTTGCTCAACGCCGGATATACGGGTCCTATCTCTATGGAAGCGTTCGCGCCGAGTGTTCATGCGCTTGCACAACCGGCTGATGCGTTAAATAAATCCTTCGGTTATATTACATCCAAGCTACAGGGATCTGGTTATGTGGTTTGATCTACAAACCGACTTTTATCGTCCGTTATGGATTCGGCTAAGCATTGTTGTGGTCTGCTTTGGTTGGGCCGTTTATGAATTTTTTAACGGTGGTGGGCTATGGGCGGCGCTGTTTGCGTTTCTTGGTGCGGTGGCGCTGCAACAATTTTTCTTAGACGGCTGGCCCGAGTCTGACAACAAGAAGCCGCAGCTTAAGTCGGCGGAAGACACAGACATAGAGAATGATCAGTGACGGCGGTGACGCTCAAAGAGGTCGCTGAACGAGCTGGTGTATCACGCTCGGCTGTATCGCGCACCTTTACCGATGGGGCATCCGTCTCGGAGAGTATGCGTCGTAAAGTTGAGAAGGCAGCCAAGGAGCTGGGCTATACGCCTAACGCCTTAGCCTCGAGTTTAACAACCGGGCGTACCCATTTGATCGGCTTGGTATCGAATAACTTCCACAATCCAATTTTTCTTGAAGTGTTCGATTTGTTCACGCGCGGATTGCAAGAACGTGGCTTGCGGCCACTGCTGGTAAATTTATCGGATGAGACCGACCCTGAACAATCGGTCAATATGTTGCGCCAGTACTCTGTTGATGGGGTCGTGGTTGCGTCTTCAACCTTAACACCTGAGTTTTCTTCTGCTTTCAAGCAAGCTGGATTACCTGTCGTGCATTCTTTTGGTCGTCACACAAGCACGCCAGATGTGCATGTTGTGGGTATCGATAATGTGGAGTGCGGTCGCATGGCGGTCAAAGAACTTGTGCGCCTTGGCTATAAGCACATTGCGTTTATGGGTGGTCCTGTTACTGCAACGTCGACCCAAGACCGTTTACAAGGCTTTACCAGCGAAGCTAAAAAACATAAACAGATAAAATTTTCACATAGCTTTGCGCAAAGTTATTCGTTTGAAGCGGGACGAAAGGAGATGCTGCGCCTGTTAAATCGTGAACCTGCAGCCGCGTACTTTTGCGGCGATGATGTCTTATCGATTGGCGCACTGAGTGCGATCACTGAATCGGGTTTGAACGTGCCGAACGATATTGGTTTGCTCGGTTTAAACGATATGGAAATGTCAGGCTGGGAAAATATTGGGCTAACAACCCTAAGGCAACCGATAAGCCAGATTGTGAGTTCATCAATCGAGCTTATCGTTGCCATGTTAGATGACCCCAAACGATTTCCTGAGGCCAGATTGTTTCCTTGCTCTATCGTGTCGCGCAGAACACTTCGTCAACAGTAATGCGCAGCTTTTTATCGGAACATCTTTATCCAAACATCATTATCTGAACATTGGCGGGCGAGCATCAACCCATGCAGCCTCATTTGCACCAGATTCGGCAACTGCACTAACCGCTGCCATAGAACGCAAGCCATCTTCAGCTCTGGGGTAAAGATCAGCTGCTGGGTCAATCGCGCGCTTTTCTTTGCTCGCATTGATGGCTTCGGCCAAATCTTTGTAGATATTCGCAAACGCCAACGGCATACCTTCCGCATGACCGATGGTAACCCGAGTGGTGCGATCAGCTTCTGGCGATAGGTCGCTCTCACCTCGTTCAATGATTTGTAAGCGCTCGTTTAATGGCATCCAATACAATTGGTTAGGTTGTTCTTGCGACCAACGCAGACCACCTTTTTCACCAAATACTTGTATCCCTAAACCGTGTTGACGCCCAATCGCCACGGATGACGTCCACAACCTGCCAACGGTACCACCGTCCATACGAAAATTAACCATGGCATCGTCTTCAAGTTCACGCGACGCTATACACGAAACAATGTCTGCAGAAAGTTTCTTGACTTCCTGGCCAGTGATGAACGAGGCCATGTGCATAGCGTGAATACCGCAATCAGCGAACTGCGCAGACACGCCGGCTTGAGCTGGGTCGTAACGCCAACGAACGCGTGGGTTGTCGGCATCGGCTGCATCAGCATGATGACCATGCGAAAACTCAGCGTTAACCAAACGCACGGCGCCAAGATCACCGCGTGCTACCATCGCGCGCATGTGTCGCACGAGTGAATAACCAGTGTAGCCGTAGTTTACCGCGCAGATTGAACCGCTGGCTTTGGCGGTTCTTACAATGTCTTCGCCTTCTTCAACCGTCATGGTCATTGGCTTTTCGCACAGGACATGAAAGCCAGCTTCTAAAAAGGCTTTGGTAATTTCATAGTGTGTTGAATTTGGTGTGGCAACGGTGACTAAGTCAATGCGATCATCACGATTGCGTTCGCCTTCCAGCATTTCTTTCCAGTCGCCATAAGCGCGATCAGTGTGCAAACCAAGTCGTTGCGCATACTCTCGACCGGCATCAGGGCGATGATCGAGCGCGCCAGCGCTAAATTCAAAAAGGTCGTCGAGGCCGGAACCCAATCGATGAGCTGGGCCAATTTGCGAACCTTCACCGCCGCCGATCATGCCCCATTTTAATTTCTTCATTTTAGTTAAACCCAATTGATTGTAAGTACTCGCGATTGATTCGAGCATCGCCAACAGGATCAGGATCGAGCGTAGGGTCGCAGTCTTGCTCGATGGTGCACCAACCCGAATAATTTGCATCAACTAAGAGTTGTCTTACTGCAGGGAAATCAACTTCACCTTTATCCAGGTGACAAAAAATGCCTTGACCACAGGCATCGTAAAAACCCGTGCGATTGGCAATCGCGTCAGCCTTAACCTGTGCATCGGTATTTTTAAAATGCACGTAGGTTATTCGGTCCATGTGTCTTTGCATAAACGCTACCGGATCAAACCCTGCGTAAGTGCAGTGACCGGTATCGATGCAGATTTTCAAAATAGTTGAATCCACTTCCGCAAGTAGGCGTTCCACTTCAGGTTCAAAGTCCATGAAGCCGCCCGCATGTGGATGAATTTCCGGAATCAGTCCGTATTCTTCCGCCCCCATTTTCGCCACAGTTACGATGCGATCTCGGTAGGCGTTCCATTCGGCATCATCCATTTGCTCGGCCTCATCGGCTCGACCGGCTGTTGGCGCGCGGCGAGGAGAGATGGAATCGATTAACACGAAGTGTTTGGCCCCATGTGCAACTAAGGCCTCGCATGTGCGTTTAGCGCCATCGAGCACGTCGTCCCATTGCGCAGGGTCATGAAACGCACGGAAGACCACGCCACCAATGAGTTCCAGGTTGTATTGATTCAGCGCTTTGCCCAGAATGTCTGGGTCTTCTGGCATAAAGCCCACTGGTCCGAGCTCAATGCCCTTGTAGCCGGCTTCGGCGCATTCCTTGAGCACAGTTTCCCAACTGGGATTGCGTTCGTCTTGGGCGAATTCTACGCCCCAGGAGCAGGGTGCGTTTCCGATCTTGATGGTCATGATGTACTGCCTTGAATTGAATAATATGGATGCGCTAATACTAGTGCCTAGACGATCAAAATTGGCCGTGTTGAAGGCGGTTCGTTGGTTTGCAACCGGTTGCATTTTTATTGTATCCTCGACGCTGGCAGAGCGTCAACACGCTTTTTTGTGACACGATTGTGCCGATGACCCTACGACCCACCAACGAGTGACCGGATATGAGCTCCCATACTGCAATGCAAACCATGACAACGGCACAGGCGATCGTGCGCTGGATGGCTAATCAGTACATTGAAATTGATGGCATGGAGCAACGTGTCTTTGGTGGAGGTTTTGGTATTTTTGGCCATGGCAACGTCACCTGCCTTGGCGAAGCCTTGCATGAGCACAAAGAACAACTGCCGTTATACCGTGGTCAGAACGAGCAAAGCATGGGTTTTGCCGCCGCTGGCTACGCTAAATATCATTTGCGCCAACGCATTATGTTTTGTACTGCATCGGCAGGTCCTGGTACATCCAACTTATTAACCTCAGCTGCGTTAGCGCACGCTAATCGTCTTCCCATGCTGTTGCTTTGTGGTGATTCATTTCTGACTCGCTTACCCGATCCTGTTTTACAACAGATGGAAAACTTTGGTGATCCTACATTTGGTGTTAACGATGCGTTTAAGCCGGTCACCCGATATTGGGACAGGATTTGTCATCCAGCGCAAATCATTCAATCGCTACCGCATGCATTGGCCACCCTATTAGACCCTGCCGATTGTGGCCCGGCGTTTCTTGGTTTACCGCAAGATGTGCAAGGTTGGGTGTACGATTATCCAGAAGTGTTTTTTGAAAAAACGGTGCACCGTGTTCGTCGCATTAGTCCTGATCAACTTGAAATAGCCGATGCCGCTGCCTTATTAAAAACCGCTAAAAGGCCAATGATTATCGCTGGCGGTGGTGTGCAGTATTCCAAAGCAGTAGACGAGCTGACGCAATTTGCCGATGCCCACCAAATACCGGTTGTTGAAACCATCGCCGGTCGTGCAAACATGCTCTCAACCAATCCGCTCAACATTGGCCCAATCGGTGTGACGGGTTCTAATTCAGCTAACGCCATTGCAGAGCAAGCCGATGTGATCGTATCGATTGGAACAAGGCTGCAAGATTTCACCACAGGTTCATGGACAGCGTTTGCACCCGACGCTCAATTCATATCGATAAACGTGGGTCGTTACGATGCCAGTAAGCACCGCTCGTTAACGGTTGTAGGCGATGCCAAGTTATCAATAAATAAACTCAGTGATGCTGTAACCGGTTATGCAACACCCTCGTCGTGGACATCGCTTGCGCAAGAGGAACGTAAAAAATGGGATTCTTATGTTGCGCAAAATGTGGCCTACGGTAATCGACCCAATTCCTATGCCCAAGCAATTGGCGTTGTTAACGATCGTTGCCACGCAAATGATCGCGTCGTCGCAGCCGCTGGTGGCTTGCCTGCTGAAGTTACGGCCAATTGGCGCAGTTTAAGTATTGGTTCAGTCGATGTTGAATTTGGTTTCTCTTGTATGGGTTACGAAATTTCTGGTGCTTGGGGTGCGCGCATCGCACAAATGGAAAAAGAAGCTGAGCAAGACACCATTGTCTTTATTGGCGATGGTTCATACTTGATGCTGAACTCGGATATTTATTCGAGTGTATTAACCGAGAAAAAGCTGATAGTGTTGGTACTGGATAACGGTGGTTTTGCGGTAATCAACAAGTTGCAAAACAACACGGGTAACGAAAGTTTTAACAACCTAATAAAAGACACACCAACCGCCACGGCTAAACCATTCTCGGTTGACTTTGAAGCGCACGCAAAAGCGATGGGCGCGAATGCGGTGACGGTTGCCAACCCAGATGAACTGGGCAAAGCCTTTGATGCGGCAAAAGCGGCGGACAAAACCAGCGTCATTGTGATGCAAGTCGATGCCTATGAAGGCTGGACGAATGAGGGCCATACTTGGTGGGAAGTCGGCACGCCGCACACATCGGAAAACAAGAAAATTGTAGATGCTCATAACGAATGGGAATCAAGCCGTTCTAAGCAGCGTAAGGGCGTTTGATAATGTCTTGGCAAGAACGCTTGGCGTCGAATAATTTTCTTGTCATAGGGCGTGCAGGGATGGATTTCTATGCTGACCCACCTGGCGCTAAAGTCGAAGACGCCACACACTTTTTTACAAGCCTTGGTGGCTCGTCGGCCAATATTTGCGTAGCAATTTGTAAGATGGGCGGCAAAGCATCCTTGGTCACTCGCGTGTCCGATGATGCGATTGGCCGTTATTGTTTAAACCAGCTAGACCACTACGGCATTGATCGTACCCACGTTTATTCTGAAGGTGGTGAATATAGAAATTCACTCGCTGTTGTTGAGTCGCGAATGGAAGATCATCAATCGGTTATCTATCGAAACGGTGCAGCCGACTTTCAAATGAGCATTGATGATGTTGAAGGCATTGATTATTCTGCCTACACCGCACTGATAACCACCGGTACAGTACTGGCCGCCGAACCGTCACGTTCCGCCACCTTTCGCGCGTTTGACTTAGCGAAAAAGGCTGGCCTGCCACTGATATTTGATGTTGACTACCGCCCCTACAGTTGGGTGTCAGCCGAAGATGCTGCGCAAACCTATTCAAAAGCGGCCGCCCTATGCGACATCATCATTGGCAACGATGTTGAGTTTGGGTTTATGTCGGGTGACTACGATACGGGTCTTGATAAAGCGCGTGAACTAGCGGCCAGCTCAGCCAGTATCGTGATTTACAAACGCGGCGAGCTGGGTGCTATCACCATCACGCGCGATGAAGAAATTCGCACCGGCATTTATCCGGTAACCGCATTAAAACCTACCGGTGCCGGCGATAGTTTTATGGGCGGATTTATAGGCAGTATGGCCAATGGATTTGGCTTGAAAGAATCTATAATGCGTGGCTCTGCTTGCGCATCTATCGTTGTTGCAAACGTTGGTTGTGCGCCTGCAATGCCAAGCGTTGAAAAACTAGAAACCTTTTTGTCGTCGCACGTCGGCGCTACCAATCCAGATTAATCGCATTGCGAGGAAACCATCGATGCACATCGCACCTTATGACAATCAAAACAAACCTATCGTTGACGTTGACAGCGAAGCCGTACCGTTAAACTATTTCAATATCGTCAAGCTTGAAAAGTCGCAAGCATTTGAGTATCAAGTGCCGGGATACGAAACCTGTATCGTACCGGCCACCGGTACCATCGATGTTGAAGTCGAAGGTGTTGCCTATAGTGCATTAGGCAATCGCGGCGAAGATGTATGGGACGGTGAGCCAGAAGGTGTGTACGTTCCTGTGGGTGCCAAAGTTACTATGGTTTGCCAGTCCGACAACGCAGAAGTGTTTGTTGCAGGCGCTAAGTTCGATAAAGTGCTGGAGCCGTTTGATGTGCGTGCAGATGGACTTGATCTGGTGCAATACGGCTCTGACGATACAAAAACGCATCGAAAAATAAAACACATTCTTGGTCAGAAACACCACGATAAAGTAGGGCGCTTACTGGTCAGTGAATTGTTTACCGTGGGCCAAGGTGGTTGGTCAGGTTTTCCCTCACACAAGCACGATACCAACCGACTACCGGATGAGACTCGCCACGACGAAACCTATAACTTTCGTTTTAAACCCAATCATGGTTCCGGTGTACAGATGCTACAACGCGTAGACAACGAGCCAGGTGATGCCTATCACATTGTCGATGGTTCCACGATTTGTCTTGATAACGGCTATCACCCATGCGCAGTTTTACCAGGTTATGAAATGTATTACTTCACCATCCTTGGTGGTTTAACCCAACGCTCACTGGTTCAATATTTCCAGCCAACGCATGCCTATCAAATTGAAACCATTCCGGGCATCAAAGATATGATTGCGAAATTTAAATGACGCTAGCCACGCTTTCAGATGTTCTGCAGCCAGCACTTAAAGACGGTTACGCTGTAGCTGGATTGGTGTGTTTGGGTTGGGAGGACATGCTGGCCTACGTGTCAGCGGCCGAAAGCGTACAGTGTCCGTTGATATTGCAAGCCGGTCCGGGTTGCCGTGAACACACGCCCTTGCCGGTGCTCGGCGCCATGTTTCGTCATTTAGCACAGAACGCGTCGGTACCCGTTGTGGCACACCTAGATCATGGTTATTCTGTGGAAGAGTGCGAGCAGGCAATCGCCGCAGGCTTTACATCGGTTATGTATGATGGCTCGCGTAAGCCTTTACAACAGAACATTGATGAAACGGCACACATCGCCCAACTTGCGCATGCCGCCGGTGTGTCTTGTGAAGGCGAAATTGGTTTTGTTGGCTACGCGGATGGTGAAGAATCAGACGGCACCGATCCATCTGAGGCGGCCAAATTTGCAATAGACACGGATGTGGATGCCATGGCAATTTCTGTTGGTAATGTGCATCTGCAGCAAGATGATGGCGATGGTTTAGATATAGAGCGCATTCGAGCCATTGAGTCAGTCACCTCCGTGCCGCTGGTTATACACGGCGGTTCGGGTGTACCAGAAGCCCAGAGAATCGAGCTTGCCAATACATCGGCGATTTGCAAGTTTAATATCGGTACCGAGTTACGCATGGCCTTTGGTCAGGCACTTCGTGATGCAGTCGGCAGTGATGCGAAACGTTTTGATCGCAATGCCATTTTAAAAGATACAATAATCCCTTTAAGTGGTGCTGCCCAAAGCGTTCTTCGCACAATGGGGAAGCACTAATGCAAACTATGCGCATCTTGTTTGGATTAATCGTGTGTTTTCTCGCACCTGTGATTTTCGCTCAAGAATCGCATTGCAGCGTTATTGAGGACAATGCGCTGAGAACGGATTGCTATGCCGACAGCGCGCATGCAAAAAATAAAGGGTGGCGGGTGCTTAAATCGAAAGCTCTCGGGAGCATAACGGTCAGCAATTCAGCGGTTCATGAAGTTAAGTGTGGAGACGAAGTGGGATCTCTCTCGCTGGTTTTCACCTGCGCGGAAGCTAAACAAACATTCGTTCTATCGACCTCATGTCAACTGGGTGAGCGGGGAGATACACATAATGTGCAAATCCAGGTTGATGAAAATTCACCGCGAATGGAAAAATTTGTTAGTCCGAACAATAAGTATGCTTTAAGCATGGATGATCAAGGCAGCATTAAGCGGATTGCGCAATCACTGTTTGCGGGGAAGTCTATGCACATACGAATTTTCCCATCGTCGCGTGATGCGTTTACCGCAACATTTGACTTAACAGAGTTCGAAAAAAGTATGCAGCCGCTCATGAAGCAGTGTCTGTAGTAAGCAAAAGTCGATCATAAGCGCATTCTGCTATAGTCGCACAACGTCACTAAACGCACTATTTATTCGAGAACGCCATGGACAACAATCGCTACGCCTTCGTAAAAGCCAATTGGCATTCAGACATAGTCGACCAAGCCTTGGCAGGCTTTTATGAAGTTGTGCCAAAAGACCGGGTAGATGTGTTTGATGTGCCTGGTGCATTTGAAATGCCCCTGTTTGCACGTGACTTGGCCAATACGGGTAAATACGCCGCCGTTGTTGCAGCAGCACTGGTGGTTGATGGTGGCATCTACCGTCACGACTTTGTTGCACAGGCAGTTGTAAGTGGATTAATGCAAGCGGGGCTCGATTCGGGCGTGCCGGTGTTATCGGTGTCGTTAACACCACATCATTTTCAAGAAACCGAGCACCATACTAAAATCTATCGAGATCACTTTGTGACCAAAGGGCGCGAAGCTGGAAATGCTGCACTGGCGATAACTAAAATGCGTGCTGGCATCGCATAAGGTGCAGCATTAGCGCCTTCCCGTGAGCAGACCCAATAAATAATCACTCCAATTTTTTAAGTCGTTTTTGGGCTCATCGTCATCATCATTCCAGTCGAGCCCAGACTTCGGAACATAGATCGAACTGATCTCCCACGCTCGTTCCATGTCTTTTGAAAATCGTCTTAAGTCTTTTGCAGGTATCGATAGGGCATGGGACTCAAATTTGTGTTTGGTTGTCAGTGTGTTCGTATTGGGGTCTTGCTCAACGAAAACTTCGTAAGTGAAGTATTCATTGCTCACTTTTTCACGGGCACTTTCTCTTGTAACGTTATTGGCGAAGTGAATGATGTTGGTTTCTTCAACAATATTCGGATGCCCTTGAGCGTAGGAGCGCGTGCGGTATTTCGCAGCTTCCGGCCATTCTAGATAGCGTCGTGTTTCATCCGACACGATATCGAACCCGATATCACCATCATCGTGGTCAGTCCAAAATTCTTCAAGTTTGTAAGCTTCGGTGGTTTGTGTGGAGTTACTCGAGAGCTCTTTGTATTTTATTTCGCCGGCACTTTCCAAATAATTGTAGTTACCGCGATAGTAGTCGACGTAGTCTTTCTTTAACTTGTTCAAGCCAAGGTCACTGACCGTGCCACGGTAATGTTCTGCGCTCAAGCCTTTGCGATAGGTTTGTAAAGTGAAGTCAGCGTTGCCGTCGTAGAAGGGATCTAACTCGTATTTCTTTAGAACACTGAAATTATATTCGCTGAACTGCATTGACATGCTGGTGAGTTCAGTTTGACCGTCCGCTATGATTAATGCTTTTCCGTAGTTTGGTTCGTAAAAATCTCCGATAGCTCCTCGCTGGTTGCGGCGGGTTGGGTCTATCCAGTGTGAGGTACCTTCTAATTCCATATGTACGATAACGTGATTGAACGCGTTTAGTCGTGATGACACCTTGTCGCTGCGCAGAGTACCGTATGTGTTTACCAAGGCCGGTTGCGCTTCGATTCCGAGCTTGCTGAGAAGACTTATCAGCAGTACGGTTTTATCTTTACAATCACCGAATCTATTGGCGAGCGTGTCTTCAGGATTGGACGGATTATGCGAGTTATCACCCAGCTCAACACCGAAATACCGAATTTCTTCTTGAACCCATTGCAGTGCAGCACCGACTTGAGCTTCTGGCCAGTCATGTTGCTGTTTTATATTTTGTGCAACTGTTTCTAATTCTTTTGATTCGTAATCAGTAAAGTCATATTTGGGTAGGGACCACGCGACAATGTCCTCCCAATTTGCAACAGTACTTACGGTAAAGCGGGGGGATAATTCACTCCAATAAGGTTCGTCATCGACTGAATTTAAGGCCTCTAAGTTGTTAGCTGACCACGAAACTTGTTTTATGCCGTCTTTGATTGAGCGATCAATAACGGTGTCTTTTTCTGTATCTCGTTGGCGAATGTAGAGGGATTGATTTTCGTTTGTGATCAGACGAAAAGATACCGACGCCATCGGGTGATAAAACTGGGTTCTAGCCGTGTATTCAAATAGGTTGTCGAATACCGGATTGGAGCCATTTCTGGTATAGCTGTAACGTAAAATGTCACCAACGCGCACATCATCTAAAATAAGCGTAAGCGTTTTGGTTCCGTTATAAAAAAGATCATCTAAGTCTTCTTCGGTGCGCAGCACTTCCAGCTCAGTACTCTCTAGCCTGTCGATATAAACAGAGTCTCTAACAATGCCCAGTGAATGCATGACGATCGATTCGTAGTTTGGGTCAAAGTCAATGGTTATTGTAGAGCGATCTTCCACACCGCCTAAATTGGTGAATTCAAATTCTATTTTCGAATAGTTAGCGTGATTCGCTGCATCCGTTACGTCAACCTGCCTATCGAATAGCCGATAGAAAATGCCGTACTTTGTATCGGCGCTTGGTTTGATTGAGCTGTCTGTGAACGGAACGTCCAATACCCAGTTGCCTGGTTCGCCAATAGAAACGTAGTCGGTATTTGCCCAACTACTCGTGGCAAATGCCAGTAAACAACCAAGCAAGGCTGTTCGAATGCCTAAACGTCCCAATTTAAACGTCCAATAAAAAGTGGGTGGTGCTTTTTTGCCGAGCATTGATCATCCTTTCCATAGAAGGTTGCGCTGGAAGCATTAATTACAGCTAGGTTGGAAAGCGGCCGTGGCGGTCGGCAAATTCAGCTCGGCGCAAAGAAATGTGATCGATATGCAAGTGATCAGCCCCTTAAGTTGACTAGCAGGCTTGCCGAGCGATCAATTTAGCTGTGTGCCTGTTCACACTTGCGCTTACTCAACACAAAACCGATTGCGTAAAAGAATCATTTAACTTTATCTGAGCAACTGCATTTTCTGCAATAGTAAAATCATGTACAGTCCAAAGTTTTTTGGCCAGTAAGAACTGATGAAAGTGCCGGTACTCTGCAAGTGATAGGGTGCCAGACAACCGATGCTGGGCGCTCGAACTACATCGGTTAACAATAAAAACATGGCCCAAATAAGCCGCGCTTTGTACCGATGGTTGTTTGAAGTTTGTTGGCATGGTACCACTGGGAATGCTTTCAAGCGATAGCACATGTTCTGCTTGTGTATCCTCTGGAATTTTTCCACCCGCAACAAACCAATCGGGAAACTCCATCTCAACGGTTGCGCCTTCGGCAAGCTCCACAAGGTGTTGCAAACTGGGACTGGCTGCGGCGACCAGCACGTCAATTCTATTTGGCGTTATCGACGCATCATCCAACCATGCCTTATACTGTTGTTGCAGTGTGATCACTTGTGGATGATCATAGTTTGGTTGATCTAATGAAGGTTGTTTAACTTTATAGGCGTAGTCTGTTTTTTTCTCGTGGCTAAAGTTAGTGCTAGCGCATCCGCCCAGTAACAGCAGTGAGATTAAAAATGTCGCCAGTGTTTTCATCAATCACTAACTCTTTTTAGCAAGGCATATACTGCACCGGTACCACCATCGTTTGACCTTGCTGAGCAGAATGCGAGGATTTTTTTATTGCTTTGCAGCCACTGATTCACTGCGGGTTTCATACGCGGTGCTTGGTCGGCATTTTTTCGGCCCTTACCATGAATGATGCGCACACAAAGTAACCTGCGGTGTTGGCATTCGACGAGAAATGCAGAAAGCTCCTGCTTGGCCGTTTGCAAATTCATGCCGTGCAAATCTATTTCAGCTTGGATAGCGTATTTACCAGACTTGAGCTTACGCAATACTCCGCGTTGGACGCCGGGTGCGGTATAACTGAGGTGTTCGCCGGTTTCGAGCAGATCGGATTCGCTAAGCTCACTTAACAACTCTTCCATTACTGAGCGATTATCGCTTTGGGTGGATTTTACGCGAGCACGGGGTTTGGCCTTGCTATCAGGTGCTTTATCATTGGCTACACTCTTAACATCGCCAATGGCATCTCTAAACAGAGCCTTATCGTCTTCGCTAAGTGGTTTATCATCGCTCACAGGGCATTATACGAGGCATGAGCGGGAACTCAACCAGCTGGTGGGGTCAAACTGTGCTGGTTGCATTGAAACTATAAAAAAGTGGCAAATAATATGAGTAGAAAAGTAGAAAAATCAGAAAGTGAGTGGGCCAGGGAACTTAGTACAGAAGCCTATTCGATAGCGCGAGGCAAAGGTACGGAGCGAGCGTTTACAGGTAAATACAACGATCACAAAGGCGATGGCGTTTATCAGTGCGTTTGTTGTTCGGAAGATCTGTTTGATTCGGATGCGAAATACGACTCTGGCAGCGGTTGGCCCAGCTTTTACCAAGCTGTGAATGCTAACAATGTCCAAGAGGAGAGTGACCACACCCTGGGCATGGTGCGCACTGAGGTGTTGTGTCAGTCCTGTGGGGCCCACTTGGGTCATGTGTTTCCTGACGGACCACAGCCAACGGGATTGCGCTATTGCATTAATTCGGCTTCGCTAAACTTTGTTGATAGGGATAAACAATGAAGTTTGCGTTAGTTGTAGGGTTAAGTCTTGCACTGATGGGTGTAGCTAAGTCGCAAGAACAAACACTAACCGCCGTTGACAGACCCATCCCCGATTTTAGTTTACAAGGGGTTGATGGTACGGTTTACAACACAAAAAATTTACAAGGCAAAACGTGGCTTATCAATTTTTGGGCGGTTTGGTGTGCGCCTTGTTTAGAGGAGTTGCCTGCGCTAAATAATGCGTGGGCACAGTTAAAAGAACAAAACGTAGGCATGCTTGCCATCAATATTGGCGAAGAAGCCGATGCGATTGAAACGTTCTTAACTGAGAACAACCTCACTATCGATTTTCCAATTGTTGTCGGTGACAAAATTCGTTCACTGGGTAACTGGTCGGGGCGAGCTTTGCCGCATACTGTGGTGGTGGCGCCCAACGGGCGAGTTGTGTATGAGGCAGCAGGTGCTCGGGAATGGGATGAGCAACGCTATATTGATGCGGTTGTTGCTTTGAATGAGACAAAAGGTAGTGCACCGGAAAGTAGTAAAATTTCTGCAAGTATCGCCCAATTCCATAACTTTTCCACCACTATGAAATCAATCATCGTTGCCACACTCCTTTTTCTGGTCATTGCGCTGCTGTACTTAATCCGCAAGCTTAGTCGTAAAAGCAGTTCGAAATAACTCAAACTCAAGGCAAAAACCTATGCCAAGCAAACTTGATCACCTAGTGGTTGCGGCAAGCAATTTAGAGCAGGGCGTTTCATACATTCACGATGTGCTAGGTGTCGACATCCCCAAAGGTGGTGAACACCCGTTAATGGGCACCCACAATCACGTCATGCGCATTGGCGATGAAATATTTTTAGAAGTCATCGCCGTGAACCCCGAAGCCCCCCCGCCATCGCGACCGCGCTGGTTTGGCTTAGACGACCCTGCCATGCAATACAGTTTGCAGCAGCAACCACGCTTAGTGACGTGGGCAGCCAATACAAATGACCTTGAACAACTGCAAGCCGATACGCCAATGGCATTAGGTGAAATCACACCTTTGTCGCGCGGTAATTTAAGTTGGTTGTTTGCTGTTCCAGAAGATGGGCGCTTACTGGCAAGCGGGTTCATCCCCAATGTTATGCAGTGGAAAACCGAAGCTCATCCAGCGAATAACATGATTGATTTGAATTGTCGTTTATTAAACCTAAGCATTTACCATCCCTACGCACCCTGGTTGAGCGACATTTTGAAAGCCATGCAGCTTGATAATCAAGTTAGCATAGAGCCGTTGGCTACTGAAGCCAAAGCCTATATGAGTGCAGAATTTGAAACACCGAATGGCGTTCGCGTTTTAGATAGTCGTCCTGCTTAGAATATAAGCCCAGCAGCACAACAGGCTGCTGGGCTTAATTTCACGTTTTAAGTACTGGCGCGATTCTCAACCAATCCATCAACCACGCCTGGGTCGGCAAGCGTTGAAGTATCACCAAGGTTGCTCACATCGTTCTCGGCAATCTTACGCAAGATGCGACGCATGATTTTGCCTGAACGAGTTTTCGGTAATCCTGGTGCCCATTGGATAGCGTCAGGGGTGGCGATCGGGCCAATTTCTGTTCGTACGTGTTTTACCAATTCAGCACGTAGCTCTTCGGTAGGCTCTACATCGTTCATCAATGTCACGTAGGCGTAAATTCCTTGGCCTTTGATGTCGTGCGGGTAACCCACCACCGCAGCTTCGGCAACAGCATCGTGTAGAACTAGTGCACTTTCGATTTCCGCTGTACCCAGTCTGTGTCCTGATACGTTTAGTACATCATCAACACGACCGGTTATCCAGTAGTAACCATCTTCGTCGCGGCGGGCACCGTCACCTGTGAAGTAGTAACCGGGGTACATTTGGAAATAGGTTTCGTGAAAACGTTTGTGGTCTCCGTAGACTGTGCGCATGATGCCAGGCCATGGGCGAGTAATTACCAGATTGCCCGACGTGGCACCGTCGAGAATATTGCCTTCTTCATCAACCAGAGCAGGTACAACACCAAAAAACGGCTTTGTAGCAGAGCCGGGTTTTAAATCGGTAGCACCTGGAAGGGGTGAAATGAGAATGCCACCGGTTTCTGTTTGCCACCAAGTATCAACAATAGGGCAGCGCGCATCGCCAACCACATTGTAGTACCACTCCCAGGCTTCAGGATTGATCGGCTCACCGACAGTGCCTAGTAGTTTTAAAGAGCTTCTGTCAGTGGATTTTACCGGCTCATCACCGCTGGCCATAAGCGCGCGAATGGCGGTGGGCGCTGTGTAGAAAGTGTTGACCTTGTGCTTATCGATGATATTCCAAAAACGACTTACATCAGGGTAGGTTGGAATGCCCTCGAACATCATGGTGGTCGCGCCATTGGCTAATGGACCATACACAATATAAGAGTGACCGGTTACCCAGCCTACATCGGCAGTGCACCAATAGATGTCGCCATCTTTGTAATCGAAAATGTATTTGTGCGTCATCGCGGCTTGTAAAATATAACCGCCGCTGGTGTGTTGAACACCTTTTGGTTTTCCGGTTGAGCCGGAGGTGTATAAAATAAATAATGGATCTTCAGCATCCATTTCTACGGCTGGGCAATCGTTCGATGCGGCTTCAACGAGTTCGTGATACCAAAGATCACGACCATCTTTCCATTCCACCGGCTCACCACCACGTTTAACCACGACCATGCGTTTTACACTCTCTGTATTTTCACAAGCAGTATCAGCATTGGCTTTCAATGGAACGGTTCGACCGCCACGCAAACCTTGGTCTGCGGTGATGACGATGGAGCATTCTGAATCGTTAATACGATCTTTTAACGCATCAGGTGAAAAACCACCGAACACGATCGAGTGCACAGCGCCAATGCGAGTACAAGCAAGCATGGCTACGGCTGCTTCTGGAATCATGGGCATGTAAATGCAAACGCGATCGCCTTTCTTTACGCCAATGCCCTTTAACGCGTTAGAGAATCGGCAAACTTCATCGTGCAGTTCTTTGTACGTGATGTGACGATCTTCTTCGGGGTTATCGCCTTCCCAGATTATGGCTGTTTGATCAGCGCGTTTTTCTAAGTGGCGATCAAGGCAGTTGTAAGAGATGTTGAGTTTCGCGCCTTTGAACCACGCGATTTCTGCTTTGTGAAAGTCCCACTCCTGTACTGCATCCCATGGCTTGAACCAGTCAATGAATTCTTCGGCCTGCTGGCCCCAAAACTCATCTGGATTTTCGACTGAGTGGGCGTACATCTCGTCGTACTTTGCTTTGTCTGCGTGTGCAGAATCAGCGAAATCTTTGGAAACCGGATAGGTTTTACCTTCGGACATATGAAAAGCTAATCTCTTTGATTTTGATGTTGGCAGTTTACCTGCCCCGCAACAACTGTCAATTATCCTGTAACAAATTAACTATGTACTTGAATTCTCAAATAAAAATACGGTTTTTTTGTGAATTATTCGCGTAAAAGCTGCATTTTTTGCCGACGCTCCCACAGTGCTTTGCGGCTAATACCCAATCGACTAGCCAGTTCGGTTTCGGATAGCGTCGATTGGTGCCGAATAACGAAATAGCGAAAGTACTCATCCAGGCTCAGGTCGCTGTGGCCAGCCCCTTCCGCAATGGTGCTCAGGCCGAGATCACCGAGGTCTATCTGAGTGCCCTTGGTGAGCAGTACAGCGCGCTCAACGACCCCCTTTAGCTCATCCGCATTGCCAGGCCACTGATAGGCGAGCAGGGCAGCTACGGCGCTCTCGGAGAACCTCAGTTTCGCCCGATTGTGGTGCCGGCAAAAATAGGCCAAATAATGCTCAGCCAGCAAAATAATGTCTGTTTGCATGTCACGCAAGGCCGGTACTGCAAATTCATTTTGCTTAAAAAGGTTCGCTAGATTTTCGTGGATTAAGTTTTTTTCCAGCTGATCGGCCAGCGGGGTTTCGCTGATGATTATGGTGCGAACATTGATCGAGCGAACACCGGCCGTACCAATCATACTGCGCTCATCAAGTGCTTGCGCCAGCGAGAGTTGAACGGTTTTTGGTAGGGCACTTGGATGACGAATTATCAGCGTACCATTGTGTGCCGAATGCAACATACCGCCAGGCATAAAGTGCTCTTGCGCCGTGGGCTTGTCTCCACCGAGCAGAGTGGTCTCCATGCGTGATGTTTCTAGCGAAGGTAAATCAGCAACAACGAATGGCGCATCTGCGCGATCACTGCTTGAATGGGCAACGCGCGCCAGCAGTTCTTTACCGGTTCCACCTTCACCATATAAGGCAATGAATCGATCGCCATCGTTCAAGTCCGATAAATCGCTTACCAGTTGCTTCATGCTTTGGCATTGGTTGATGTTTTCAGCCGGCACCAGGCGTTTTAAGTCTTGGCGTAAAGATTGGTTTTGCGCTCGCATTCGATTACGCAGTAAAGAGCGTTCAATAATCAGCAGTAACTCATCGTGGTCAAACGGTTTGGCTATGTAATCAATAGCGCCATGGCGCATAGCACTTACCGCTGAACGCACACTGGCGTGACTGGTCATAATCACAACCGGTATCGGGTCAGCTATGGGGATGATGTTCGTGCCTTCGGCACCGGGGAGACGCAGGTCCGCCAATATTAAGTCAAATGATTGAGGTTGCGCTTCAATTGCTTGCTCAACCGTGGTCGCGGTTGTTACTTCAAAATGATTTCTAACCAACAGTTTGGTTAGTGCTTTTAAGATGATCTCTTCATCTTCAATCAGCAAAATTCGATTCATGGCGCGGCGCTCGAATCGTTTGATTCAAATATCATGGGTAAGCTCACCAGCATACGCGTGCCGTGGGTGTATTGATCATCTACTCGAACGCGCCCGCCGTGTTTATCAACAATGCTGTAAACCAAAGATAGACCCAACCCCGTTCCACTACCGACCGACTTGGTCGTAAAAAACGGTTCAAATATTTGATCACGCACCTCACTGCTAATGCCTGGCCCTTCATCTTCAATCGCAATCTCTACAATGCTGTTGTGAGTTGTAGCTTGTATAAGGATGTGTCCATTGCTGGGTGATGCATCGCAGGCGTTGTTGATCAGATTGACCAGCACTTGCATGAGTTGATTTGCATCACCAGACACTTCAACGTCGTGTGGCATGTCGACTGAAAAGTGCAGCGCTTTTGTGTCGGACGATAGTTTCACCAGCCGCAAGGCTTCATCGATGCTTTGACGAATCGATACATTTTGAAAAGTGGTGCCAGCAATTTTATCTTCGTGTGAAAAGGTTAGAAGAGAATGCACAATGGTGTTGATGCGATTCACCTGATTCAGAATGTCATCGGCTTGCTCGCCGATTTCGTCGTCATCATTTTGTTGTGCCGCTTGGCTTGCATCGTGCGCCATGTTTTGAGCGATGCTGGCAATGCCTGTTAAAGGGTTGCCAATTTCGTGCGCAACACCTGCGGCTAATCGACCAACCGATGCTAAGCGCTCACTGTGCGCCAGTTCGGCTTCGAGCGTATCGTAGTCCGTACGATCTTCCATCAGTATAACTTGACCTGCCAATGCGTCGTCAGAATTGGAAGGTGTACCGATGTCGGCTTTGTGTAAGTTTACCGATGCGGGTTTGTTGTCTTTCGTTATTGGGCAGCTGAAACGATGGTTCTCTGCCGAGTCAGCAAAGTCGCTTAGCAGTTGGTTCCACGGTGGCGTTAAACTTGAAATGCGGCTACCTTGTGCTGTGCGTTCGCTTATGCCAGTCATTGCCTGCATCGCTGAATTCCACAAATAGATATTGCCATCGGCAGAGATCGAACAAGCACCCAGTGGTAGTTGATGTAAAACATCGCGTAGGTAGCGGCGAAGATCATCCAGTTGTTTTGTCATGCCGCGCATTTGTTCGCGTGAGGCCTCTAGTCGCATTTCAAGAAGGCGGGTGTCTTGGTCCAGATTCTCTGCATCTTCACTTAAGTTTGTATGCCGAACAATTGAACGTGCCAGCGTGGGTCCGATAAGACCACTCATGTTGCGCTCGAGTTGCTCGTGCAGCACTCTTAGTTCAGGCGGACGGGTTTCGTCCAGGTCAATCCCGGTTTCTTCCAGGGCACGTGTCATTTCCTGGTTCGCAACCTTGGTGCCCAGTACTTGTTGCATGGCATAAAGGTAGGGACGAGCCGAACGCGCCGTATAGGGTGCGCTCAGCGCAAAGCTTGTTTGTTCGATCGCTGCCTGACTCGCTGTAAGTTCATCCAATGAGGGTTTACTTAACAGTGACCCAATAACAAACAAAATGGCATTGGTGGTTAATGTACAAAAAGTGGATAAGGTCCAAATATCGGTTTCAATCGGAATGAGTTCGCGTAAGTTTGCATTAGGCGTTAACAATGGCAGAATCAGCAGCGCAAACCAAACTATGGCGCCACCAATTAACCCTGCCAGAAACCCGGTTTGTGTTGCGCGAGTCCAGAACAACACTCCTAGCACGCCTGGTAGCAGTTGTGCTGCAGCAACAAACGAGATCAAGCCAAGACTTGCCAGGCCTTCGTTGAGTTCAATGACAATATAAAAACCATAACCTGCGGCAATGATCAAGGCGATGATGATACGTTTGCTCCACAGCAAGCGGCGGTAAAAATCGGTTGGTTGATTGCCCGACAAGGACGCTGGTAACACCAGATGATTCAAACACATATACGACAGCGCGAGCGATGTCACGATCATCATCGCACTGGCGGCCGACAAGCCGCCAAGGAACACCAGTACGGCTAACCATTCTTTACCCAAGCTTAAGGTCATACCCAGGACATAGAAGTCTGGTGCGATATTGAGTTCCAGAAAACGCCCAGCAAATAAAATCGGGATGACCGGAATGTTTAATAACAACAAATACAACGGGAATAACCAGTATGCGGTACGCAAATGTTTTGGGTTTTCGTTCTCTACAAAAGTCATATGGTATTGCCGAGGAAGCAAAAACGCGGCGCAGAATGCGAGCAATAACAAGGTTGACCATAGCCCTGTGTTCGCCGGTTGATATAAATTATCTACCGCGCTTTCGTGAGTGCTTATCCATTCGCCCATAGCCGCAGGTGAGTCAAACACTTGAGTGATAACGAAAGCGCCGGCAACGAGTAGGGCAAATAGTTTTATCGCTGATTCGAATGCGATAGCAACAACCAATCCATGGTGTTTTTCTCGCGGTGATAAATGTCTTGCGCCGAATAAAATAGCGAATACGGTAATCATGATGCAAAACACCAAGGCCAGAATAACCGGTGGTACTTGTTTGCTGAGAATCTGAATGGATTCAGTTACCGCTCGTATCTGTAGTGATATATAAGGCAGTATGCCTACCAACATAAATACAGTAACAACAAATCCGGTACCTTTGCCGCCGTAGCGAAAGGCCAGTAGGTCGGCGATGGATGTCAGTTGATATTCACGACAAAGCGTAAGAATCGGCTTTAAAATATAAGGTCCAAGTAAAAACGCACCGGTGACTCCCAAGTAGATGTTTAAAAACGCATAGCCACTTGTGTCGGCTAATCCCACACTGCCATAGTAGGTCCATGATGTGGCATAAACACCCAAAGAGAGTGAATACACCAGTGGATTAGTTACAAAGCGACGTGGAATAAGACCGCTATCGGCTGAATACGCAACCAGAAACAGAATCCCGAGATAGGCCGCCGCTGCCGCGAACAACCACCATAATTCAACGCCCATCGCCGGTATCTCTGCGAAGGTTAAGCGCTGCAAGCAGAATAAAAACGGCCCATACAATGAATATGGCGTACCAAGGCAAGCCGATCAACGACCACCAGCTAGTCAACGGCGAGTTGAATATAAAAATGGCGGCAAAGAAAATTAATAGCGTGTGGTCGTGACGATTATTATCGCTCATTGTTCTTGGCTCTGACAATTTGGCACGCGGCTTAAGCGCCAAGCCGCAATTGCAGCTTGCCAGAATGATTCTACACTGTGAACGTTTAATTCCGTTTGACCCAGAAATTGCCATGCACGTAGCAAAGTTGGCAGGACCGGCATCTCATCTATCGGGTCGGCGAGGGTTTGTTTACTCAATTTTTGCTGATCCGCATTCAGTGCCACAGGAATATGCGCATAGGTCGGGATGTTCAGTCCAAGTAATTGCATCAGACGAACCTGCACACCGGTTGTGGGGAGTAAATCAGAGCCTCTGATCACGTGGCTAATGCCGTCTGCATCGTCTACGGCACAACACAGTGCATAAGAAAATAAATCATCTCGGCGAACCACTACGGTATCACCAAAGTGAGCGCCAACAATAAAGGATTGCGGGCCTTGAATTAAATCGTCAAAAGCAACGTTGGCATTGATTAAAACCCGTAGCGCGCTTTGTCCGTTTGGTTCGGGAATCTTCTCTACTCGATGTTGCCGGCAAGTGCCCGGATAGTTTGCATGTCCAATTAGTTCCTTGCGTGTGCAGTGACATAGAAAAAGCACATTCTTTTTGCATAACGAGAGCAAGTGCTGCTGATAGAGCTGTGTGCGTGCCGATTGAAAAACGATTTCACCATCCCATTGAAACCCATACCTGATTAAAGAACGAGGTATCAGTGTCGTAGCACAGGGCATAGCACGTGGCGGATCGATATCATCAATCCGCACGAGCCATGACCCACCTTGCGAGCGCGCATCGCAGTAGCTTGCCATGGCAGCAAGCAAGGAACCGAAATGCAAGTGTCCAGTAGGTGAGGGGGCGAATCGGCCGACGTAATCAGCCGAGGTCATGGGATAAGGCTAAATCGAAATCGTTCGTCAACAAATCGCTAAACTTAAGCGATTTGTTTTTCTCGAATCTCTTCAAGGGTTTTGCAATCAATGCACAGTTCTGCTGTTGGACGCGCGTCTAGTCGACCTACACCAATTTCCACGCCACAGGTTTCGCAGTAACCGTATTCGTTTTCTTCGATTCTTTTTAGCGCTTCATTGATTTTTTTGATCAATTTACGCTCTCGGTCGCGTGTGCGAAGCTCAAGGCTGAACTCTTCTTCTTGGGTGGCGCGATCGTTGGGGTCAGGGAAGTTCGTTGCATCATCCTTCATGTGGCCAACAGTGCGGTCGACTTCTTCCATTAGCTGCTGTTTCCACTCAGCCAACTTAAGGCTGAAATGTTGCAGCTGTTCCTTGTCCATATAGTGGCTGTTCTTTTCTCTTTCGTACGGAACAACCGTCGATACTACTTGTTCGCCAACCGCTATTGTGGGCGTTGATTTCTTCTTGGCTTTCTTTGGTGCAGGCGTTTCTTCCGCTTGGGCCGTTGCTTTTTTGGAAGCAGCTTTTTTAGCAGCACTTTTCTTTGCCGCTGGTTTTTTCTCAGCTGTTTCTTTTTCGGCCGTTTTCTTTGCAGCGGCTTTTTTAGCAGCCGTTTTCTTCGCAGCTGTTTTCTTGGCAGCCGGCTTCTTAGTCGCCGGCTTTTCCGCGACTACCTCTTCTTCTTTCTTGGCCACTTTTTTCGCGACTGCCTTTTTCTTGGTCGCCTTTTCGGCGACTGCTTCATCTTTCTTGGCTGCAGTCTTTTTTGCCGTTGCTTTTTTAGCAGCTACTTTCTTGGTCGCCGTCTTTTTAGCAACGGTTTTCTTTGCCGCTGTTTTTTTGGCTGCGTTAGCTTTGCTGCTTGCTTTTTTGTTTGCTGTTGTTTTACTTGCCACTGAGCTTTTCAATACCTTTTGTTTTGATGTTGCTGATTGGCTGGCCGATTTCTTCTTCGTACCACTAGCCGACGTTGAGGCACTCTTTGCCTTCGCTGACGTTTTAGCTTTTTTCTTCGATGTTGCTTTGGCCATAAGCTGGGCCTCTCGCGAGTCGCTCTGCTATGCAGCGCGGTGTTTTAGCAAATTAACGCAGCAATTGCAACAGAAGTAACCGCAAATTTACCCATAAATCCGGCCTATAACTCCCTGAGAGCCTTTAAAAATGTGGCTTATAGCCAAAAAGTATGATTTTCAGGAATTTGTGTTTTTTGTCTCAACCGAGTCCACTTTGCTGTGGATAACACCACGTGCGACCTGGGTGCTTATTTGGTCACCCGCACTGAGTGTTGCCGCATCTGTCACCAGTTTGTTCTGGTGCTTGACCACCGCAAAGCCCCGATCAAGCGTGGCCAGGGGGCTAACCGTATCCAGCGCTCGGGCGGCTAGCTGCCATTTGTTTCTTGCGCCGCCTAGCTGGTTTTGCATACTTGCGTTTAATCGCATATGCATCGATTCCAGATGTGTTTGCAGTGTTAGCAGCTGTTGGCTGGGGGAGTGGGCATGGATGCGCGTGGTTAGATGTTCTACGTGTCGGCCATGGCGTGCTGTTTGCGTTTGCATCGCCTGTTGCAAGCGAGCTTCGAGATCATCGATACGTTGACCACGATCTTCAAGCAAGCGTTTAGGGTGACGCATTTGCAAACGGTCGTTTAAAGAATGCAATGCGGCGTTTGCTAGTGTCAACTGACTGTGTAGCATGCGCTGGAGCGCATTGTGCGCACTGGCAACACGTTGCTCCATGATCTCACCATCTGGCGTGGATAATTCAGCTGCCGCTGAAGGGGTTGGAGCACGCAAATCGGCGACATGGTCTGCAATGGTGACATCGACCTCATGACCCACGCCGCAAACAATCGGTAATTCACATTCGTAAATGGCTTTGGCCACGGATTCATCATTGAACGCCCATAGGTCTTCCATCGAACCACCACCACGCACTAACAACAGCACATCGACTTCATTGCGTCGCTCAGCGGTCTGAATAGCCTCTACAATTTTTGGCGCAGCGCTCGCTCCTTGTACAAGTGTTGGATAAATGATGATTTGCGCCTGCGGGCAGCGTCGCGCCAATACCTGCAGTACGTCTTGAATGGCAGCACCTGTGGCAGAGGTGACAACACCGATTCGTTGCGGCATGTCTGGAATACTTTTCTTGGCTTCTACATCGAACCAGCCCAAAGCGTCGAGTTTTTTCTTGGTTTGCTCAAACTGCTGCTGCAACTTGCCCGTGCCGGCCGGCTCCATGTGTTCAACTATGAGCTGAAAATCACCACGTGCTGAATAAAGCCCAAGTTTTCCGCGTACCAGAACTTCGTCACCGGCTTGTGGTTCGAAATTGACGTAGCGGTTTTTGCCGCGAAACATTGCGCAACGGATTTGGGCTTGGGAATCTTTAAGAGAGAAATAAAAATGACCACTGGCCGGACGGCTGAAGTTTGATAGCTCACCTTGTAGCCAGAGCATGCCGAAACCGGATTCAAGCACATGCTGAACTTCTTGGTTCAATCGCGAGACTGTGAAAATTCGGCGTTTTGGTGTTTCTAGCGGCATTTTATAACCCGAGCAGGTGCAAGAATTTATTGAAGATACCCGAACGTGGATGAAAATCCTTAAAACTCTCCTGATTCACAGGATATATTTTTGCTAACGAGCCGAACTTCGCGTCGATCATGCGTATAATTGAGCCGCATCCTGACCATACTTAGGAGTAAACCGAACATGTCGGTTTTCCAGGAAGCACTCACCTTCGACGACGTACTGCTAACCCCACGCCATTCCCTGGTTTTGCCTCGTGACGTTGACTTAAAAACCCAACTTACACGAAACATTACGCTCAATATTCCACTACTGTCAGCCGCAATGGACACGGTTACCGAATCGCGCCTGGCTATTGCCTTGGCACAAGAAGGTGGCATAGGCATCATTCATAAAAACTTATCAGTAGAGCGACAGGCCCAAGAGGTAAGTCGGGTAAAGAAATTTGAAAGTGGTGTTGTTACAGAACCTATTACTATTTCTCCTAACACCACTATCAGCCAAGTGTTGGCACTCACCGAAGAGCATGGAATCTCAGGTTTGCCTGTAGTTGATGGTGAAAAGTTGGTCGGCATAGTGACTCAACGTGATCTTCGATTTGAAAAACGGCTTGAGCAACCGGTATCAACCATCATGACGCCGCAAGATCGCTTGGTTACCGTGGCAGAAAACGCCACACGCGCCGATGCGATTGAAAAGCTCCATCAACACCGCATCGAAAAAGTGTTGGTTGTTAATGATCGGTTCGAACTCAGCGGTATGATCACAGTGAAAGACATTCAAAAAGCCAAAGACTTTCCTAACGCGTGCAAAGATGATCAGCAACGTCTGCTGGCTGGTGCAGCCGTTGGAACGGGTGGTGACACCGAAGAACGGGTGGCCGCTTTGGTAGCTGCGGGAGTCGATGTGCTTATTGTTGATACCGCGCATGGACACTCACAAGGTGTGCTCGATCGCGTTGAATGGATATCAACCAACTATCCCGATGTAGAAGTGATTGGTGGAAATATCGCAACCGGTGCTGCTGCAACTGATCTTGTTGCGCGGGGTGCAGGTGGTGTGAAAGTAGGTATTGGTCCAGGTTCAATTTGTACAACGCGTGTTGTTGCTGGTGTGGGCGTACCGCAAATAACGGCTATCGACAATGTTGCCAAAGCACTTGAAGGAACAGACGTACCATTGATTGCTGATGGCGGCATTCGTTTCTCTGGCGACATGGCCAAAGCAATCGCCGCCGGTGCAAGCTCTGTGATGGTGGGGAGCATGCTTGCCGGAACAGAAGAGGCGCCAGGCGAAGTTGAGTTATATCAAGGTCGATCTTATAAATCGTATCGGGGTATGGGTTCAGTCGGTGCCATGCGTGCAGGTTCAAGTGATCGGTATTTTCAAGACGATGAAGACACCGAAGACAAACTCGTTCCCGAAGGTATCGAAGGTCGCGTGGCTTATAAAGGGCCGGTTGCTGCCATCATTCATCAAATGCTGGGTGGAGTTCGCTCAAGCATGGGCTATTGCGGAACCAAAGATATTCCATCAATGCGAAAAGATGCTGAGTTTGTTCGTATAACGGGTGCGGGTATGCGAGAGAGTCATGTGCATGACGTACAAATGGTGAAAGAAGCACCAAATTATCGAATTTCATAAACCATATTAACAACCATGCAAGACATTCACTCGCAACGCATTCTTATTCTCGATTTTGGTGGACAAACAACGCAGTTAATTGCGCGGCGTGTTCGCGAGAGTGGTGTGTATTGTGAAATTCATCCTTGGGACATCGAAGCTCAAGCATTAAACGACTTTAAAGCGACCGGCATCATTTTATCAGGCGGCCCTGAGTCAACTATTGCTGCAGGGTCACCGCGTATTCCCGATCAAGTGTTAACGTTAAGCGTTCCTGTGTTAGGCATTTGTTATGGCATGCAAGCTTTGGTCAACCAGCTAGGGGGTGAGGTACGCGCGCAACAAGCACACAGTGAATTTGGCTATGCATCAATGGCCTTACAAGGTGAGTGCGCACTATTCGATGGCTTGAATGATCGTGATAACGCACAAACACGCGAACTCGACGTGTGGATGAGTCACGGCGACAGAGTTGAATCTCTACCAACAGGCTTTGATGTGGTTGGGGTTAGCGAAAACGCACCCATCGCAGCCATGGCTAATGTGCAGAAAAAATGTTTTGGCATCCAGTTTCACCCCGAGGTGACGCACACGGTACAAGGTGCAAAAATAATTGAGCGCTTTGTTTTACAAATATGTGGATGTGATGCGTTGTGGACGCCGGGCAACATTATCGACAATGCGGTTGCGAACATTCGCGAACAGGTGGGCAGTGACGATGTGTTACTGGGCTTATCGGGCGGTGTTGATTCATCGGTGGTTGCCGCGCTAATGCACAAAGCCATCGGGAAGCAACTGACTTGTGTGTTTGTCGATAATGGTTTGTTGCGTTTGAATGAGGGCGATAAAGTCATGGAAACCTTCGCGCGAAACATGGGCGTGAAAGTTATTCGTGTTAACGCTGAAGATCGTTTTCTTGAACGTTTAAATGGTGAGAGCGACCCGGAAGCAAAACGAAAAATTATCGGCAATTTGTTTGTCGAAATATTTGAAGAAGAGGCCGATAAACTCACCAATGTTATCTGGTTAGCTCAAGGCACAATCTACCCAGATGTCATCGAGTCAGCAGCCTCCAGTACCGGTTCGGCACATTTAATCAAGTCACACCACAATGTGGGCGGCTTACCGAGCAATATGCGCCTTAAATTGGTAGAGCCATTGCGCGAGTTGTTTAAGGATGAGGTACGCCGAATCGGTGTTGACCTAGGCTTACCACCGGCCATGGTTTACCGTCATCCGTTTCCAGGTCCAGGGTTGGGTGTGCGCATTTTAGGCGCGGTGACAAAAGAATATGCCGATATACTTCGCCTGGCTGATGACATTTTTATCAATGCATTAGTCAAACATGACTTGTACGATAAGGTGTCACAAGCGTTCACGGTCTTCTTGCCGGTTAAATCGGTGGGAGTCACTGGCGACGGCAGGCGTTACAACTATGTCGTATCCTTGCGCGCGGTAGAGACCATTGACTTCATGACAGCGCGCGCTGCACACCTGCCGTACGACTTCCTCGATGAAGTCTCACGCAACATCTGCAATAGCATTCCATCCATCTCACGTGTTACATACGATATTTCCAGCAAGCCACCAGCCACCATCGAGTGGGAGTGACGTAAATTTGCCGCCAATGGCGTTGTGTGTTTGAAATCCTCTGCTAGTCTTTTTTAAAGACTATTGACGGGCTTTTGCGCCCTGGATATTGGCTACAAATGAAAATCTTAAATTCGACAATGCTCGGGTCGTGCACCTTGCTAAGCCTATGCTTGCTAGCGAGCTCGGCAACCGCAATGCCACGCCCAGATGAAAACGTGGTCACAGCCAACGATGCCGATGGTGATCGCGTCGTCGATACCGTTGATGTGGATGACGACAATGATGGCATACCCGATGTGTTGGAAATTTCCAGTAATGGGTTAGATATTGATTCCGACGGTGACGGCGTTCCCGATCGGCTTGATCTGGATTCAGATAACGACGGCGTGCTCGACTGGCAAGAATCAGGTGTCGTGATCGGCATCGACTTTTCTTCCATGCGCGTGGTAAACGGGCGCATTCTGGGTCGCGTTGGATTAAATGGATTTAACGATGACTTGGAGACCGGTCTAGACAACGGTCAAATGCGATATAGCTTGGTCAACACAGACTACCCTGAAGATAACTTGCCTGATGTGCTCGACTTAGATTCTGACAATGATGGTTTAACCGATTTAATAGAAGCCGGTGTTGACCCATCACTAGACAGTGATAATGATGCACGCATCGACTTTGATATAAGCACCGGCAGTGTCGGTCGTGATGGTATCCCTGATCGTTTACAGAACACGAATGATGAAACCTGCTGTGATGTCAATGACGATGGCGTTGAAGATATCGTTCCGCGCAATACAGATGGAACCGACTTTCCCGATTTCCAGGATCATGACAGTGACAACGATGGCGTATTTGATATTGTAGAAGCCGGTGGTAGCGACTTTAATAACGATGGGTTTGTCGATAACTTTTTTGATTCACCTGTTCTGGACGGTATGGATGACGCCATTTTAATGGTGCCATTTGTCGCCACCGATGCTAACGGCAATGGCGTTTTTGACCATGTTGATGAATTTGCGCAAGCTAGTGCGGTAGGCGAAGTCGAAGCTCCGATCAATGTGCCAGAACCTGTGCCTGCAGCAGCACAACCAGACCCGGAACCAGAACCGGTTGAAATGGTCGATCGCAACCCAGTGCCGCGACCGGGCAGTGATATTCCTCCAGGCGTGTCGGCAGATGACCCAACCAGTGGTTTAATCAATACCGGCCTGAATGCATCAGGCTGTTCGGTCCAATCAAGCGGTATTGATTTGATTCTGTTGCTGTTGTCCGTATTATCTATCACGGTACTCGGCTGGCGTTACACGCTGCGTCGAATAAAAATTTGAATGATTGGACTGCGGGAAACACTTGAAAAACAAAAAAAGAATAATTTCAACCAAATTAGTGCTGACGGTGCTTAGTGTATTGATGCTAGTAGGTTGTGGGGCAACACCCTATCGTCCAGTGGTATCGGATAAAGATAACGACAAGGTCGTAGATGCAGATGATCAATGCCCATTAACACCGCCGGCCAATCCAGTTGATGAAAAGGGATGTGCCTTGTTCCGAGGCAGTATCGAAGCGGTTGAGTTTGAGCCAGGCAGCGACACGCTCAACGCCCGTAGCCGAGAATCCCTGGCTAAGCTGGTCACATTGATCAATCAACACCCCGATGTGGTTTTACAACTGGGCGGACACACAGACAATCTTGGTTCGGCCAGAGAAAATCTTGCTTTATCTAAACGTCGAGTGATGTCTGTGGTCAAATACTTGGTCGCCAATGGGGTTGATGGTGAGCGACTGAAACCCTTTGGGTTTGGCGAATCTCGACCAATTGTCAGCAACATGACTGCGGCCGGACGGGCACAAAACAGACGAATTGAAATAAGTGTTATCACTCAGTAATAGAACAAAAGCGCAATTAACGCATTCTCACTTGCTGATCGTGTTGCACAACAGGCAAAATGATGGACTTAGGAATTGGCGTAGGCCTTATGCAAACCCATAGACGAACGATGAAGAAACAAGTAGTTAATCTGATGGTTCTTGGCGTAGCCATGCTCAGTGTCGGCTGCGCGGCCCTACAGCAACCACCGGCTCAGAGCGCCCAGCCGGTTGCGCCGTTGAGTTCGGAAACACTGCCTGAGGGCAGCATTCGCTACGACACCGATGATGAGCGCGTGGCGAAGCTGTGGTCAGCTGCCGAACAAGCCCGAATTGAAGAAAACACTGATCTGGCTTTGCGTCGCCTTTTCGAAGCACTAGAGATAAGCCCGCGTAACAGCATATTGTGGAGCCGAGCGGCTGAAATTCAGCTCCAAAACGAGCAGGCAGCCGTGGCTGAGAACTTTGCCCTCAAATCAAATACCTTTGCCGGCCCAAATGCCGCCCTGTTACACCGTAACTGGCTTATCATCGAACATGCGCGAAGCTTGCGCGGCGATTTGCTTGGTGTAAGAAGTGCTCACAAGAAAGTACAGGAATATCAATATCGGTAAGCGGTACTCGCGCAGCGCGCGAATAGAATCGTTTTTTGATCATCAATCGGAGCAAGGAGGCACCGATGCTTAAACCCATGGATTCCATTTCCGACATTCTTGGCAACGACGGCCCCGTCGCACAACTGTTGCCTGGCTTTGCTCCTCGTATAGAACAACAGCATTTAGCCGAAGCTATCTTCACCGCGCTTGAAAACAAAGGCACACTCGTGGGGGAGGCGGGCACTGGCACAGGTAAAACGTTTGCCTATCTTGTACCGGCCATTTACTCAGGCCAACGCATCATTATTTCTACCGGCACGCGTCACTTGCAAGATCAGCTGTTCTACTCAGATATGCCGATGGTTAAAAAAGCCTTAAACACCGGAGCAACAGTAAGTTTATTAAAAGGCCGTGCCAACTATCTGTGCAAACATCGATTACAACGCGCGTTAAGACACCCTGCATTGAACAATGCAGAAAACGCCGGCCACTTGCGCATCATTAACGATTGGGCACGCACAACTGAAACCGGTGACATCGCTGAAGTGTTGCATGTACCCGAAGACTCCATGGTTTGGAGCTTTATAACATCCAGCGATGACTTTTGTTCTGAGCATGAGTTTGAAGATTTGGAAGATTGTTATATTCACCGCGCTCGAAAAAAAGCGCAAGAGTCTGACATCGTTGTTGTCAATCATCACTTACTGTGTGCCGATTTATCTTTAAAAGATGAAGGTTTCGGCGAGCTACTACCAAGTGCGAATGCATTCATTATCGATGAAGCTCATCAACTACCGGATATAGCCGCGCAGTTCTTTGGCCGCAAACTCAGTAGCCGGCAACTACTTGACCTGGCCCGCGATACGGTTGGCGAACAAGTGCATGAAGCACCCGATATGGCAGAGCTTCGCGATATGGCGAGCCAACTTGAAACCGGTGTACGGCATTTTCGATTGGCCTTTGATATAGAACCAACCAGAGATGCGTGGGTGGCAGTGGCAGAACGCCCAGCCATTGATCGTGAACTTGAACGCTTAAGTCTGTTGTTAGGTTCACTACGCGATACGCTCGAATCCGTTGCCAGTCGCGGTAAAGGATTAGAAAGTTGTTACCGCCGGGCGGTACAGCATGCAGCCTCTCTTGATCGGTTTACCGCTAACGAACCCAACAAAGAGTATGTGCATTGGTTCGAAACTTACAGAACCGGCTTTAGTTTAAACATGACACCAATGACCGTTGCCGGGCCGTTCAAACGCGCGATGGAAGCCATGCCGGCGAGTTGGATTTTTACCTCGGCAACGCTTGCGGTCGGTGGAGATTTTAGTCACTTCAAAACCAACTTAGGCATAGAGTCGGCCGATGAACTGTTAGTTGATAGCCCGTTTGATTATCGACATAACGCTATGCTCTATTTGCCAGAAGGTTTGCCAGAGCCACAGCACCCCGGTTACACAAATTCTGCCATGCAAGCTGTGCTGCCGATTATTGAAGCCAGCCAAGGCCGCACGTTTTTGTTGTTTACCAGTTACCGCGCCTTGCATGAAGCCGGTCGTTTTCTGGAAAACAAATTAGATTTTCCCATTTTTACTCAAGGGCAAATGCCTAAAAGTGAATTGCTTGATGCGTTTAAATCTATGGGTAACGCGGTGCTGCTCGGCACCAGTAGTTTTTGGGAAGGTGTGGATGTGCGTGGTGAAGCCTTGTCCGTGGTGGTTATCGATAAGCTGCCATTTGGCTCACCCGGTGACCCGGTCATGGGCGCTCGAATTGAACACATGAAACAAGCTGGCGGTAATCCATTTTTTGAATACCAATTACCACAAGCGGCAATTGCATTAAAGCAGGGTGTAGGTCGTTTGATTCGCGATGTAACCGATAGAGGCATTTTGGTCTTGTGCGACCCGCGCATTCGCACTAAGCATTATGGTGAAGTGTTCATCAACAGCTTGCCACCCATGCCAATTTCAAGAGACCTAAGCGAAATTGAAAACTTCTTTCGACTGGAACGCGAGTCTTATCGTGAAGAAGCCATAGAGGATGAAGGGCCAGCAGAATGAAATTACTTGCCTTAGACACATCCACCGATGCCTGTTCCGTTGCACTATGTATTAACGATGAAGTGCAAGTTGATCATCGTATAGCACCGCAAAAACATGCGCAGTTACTACTGCCCATGATCGATAGAATGTTAAGTGATGCCGGTTTAAAAGCCACGGATTTAGATGGCATAGCCTTTGGCTGCGGCCCAGGTAGTTTTACCGGCGTTCGCATAGCAGCCGCAACAACGCAAGGCATTGCGTTTGGCGCCGACATTGGCGTTATTCCAATATCCAGCTTACAAGCGTTAGCGCAAGGTGCTTCTCGAACACATCAAGCGACACATACGATTGCGTGCATCGATGCAAGAATGTCTGAAGTGTATTGGGGGGCTTATGTAATAGATGAGGCGGGCTATGCGCAAACGCACATCCCCGACAGTATGTGTCCTCCTGCCGATCTTGTTTTACCAAGCGATGATAAAAAACAAATGTGGAGTTTGCTTGGTACCGGTGCAGATGAATATATTGATGAAATAAAAACGAGCATTGCAAGTAAAGGGCTAACCTTCGAAGAATTAGTACAACACGTACCCGATGCGTGGCCCAATGCGCAGGATGTGTTGCGTGTGGCGAGTCCGCTTGTCCTAACCGGAAACTTAAAATCAGCCGGTGAAGCCTTACCGATTTACCTGCGAAACCGAGTGGCACTAACCGAAGCTCAGCGCGCCAAAGGTGAACGCCTGTAGGCAAGGGTTTGTTGTCCTTTATATTTTTTATTTACAATTAAATCAGTCACATAGAGAGTTTTTCAGCCACACGAACAAGCTTCCAAACAAAAAAATAAAAATTATTTTCAGCTCAATGTAGAAAACCATTACCAGCAGACGTCCTAAGGATACAAACCACAACAATAGGACATTTTCATGCTATTCACTGTAACCCCACTATTCGCTCTGCCGGTCGCCGTCATCTACATGATTCTATGGATGCGAGTAACGGCTAAACGTGCAGCCCTTGGTCAATCCATTGGTGACGGTGGTGATACCGATCTGCTGCTCCGCATTCGCCAACACGGCAACTGCGCTGAATGGAGCAGCTTTCTATTAATTCTAATGATGCTCTCTGAAGGAATGGGCGCACCGAATCTTTACCTTTATATTGGTGGTGCACTGTTGCTACTGGGTCGAATCGCGCATCCATTCGGACTAAAGAAAGACAATGCCGCACACGTGCTGCGCTACGTCGGGAATGGTACGAATATGCTTGCTACATTAAATTTCATGATATGCATTGCGGTAAATTTATTAGGACTGTAATACCAAATTAACTACCTTTAAACGAGGAACTAACGATGAAATACATGCTTTTGATTTACAACAACCCAGAACAGCAACCAGCCTACGGCACGCCTGAATTTGAAACCATGATGGGCGGGTTCTTTGCCGCCAACGAAAAAATGAAGAGCGATGGTGTGCTGGTTGATGGGGAAAGCCTGAACGAACCGCACACTGCAACATCCGTTCGTATAAAAGCTGGTAAAACCGAGACAATGGATGGGCCATTTGCGGAAACGCGTGAATATTTAGGTGGGTACTACGTTGTTGATGTACCTGATTTGGAGAGCGCCATCAAATATGCCGAGATGATTCCGTCTGCGACCTTCGGAACCATAGAAGTTCGCGCCATGATGGACTACAACCCGGCAGGCTAAATCATGTCAATTACCACCCCCATCGCGATAAACAAGGCCATCGAAGATGTGCTACGTCACGATCGGGGGCGGCTAATTGCCGGACTCGTTTCACGACTGGGAGATTTGCAAGTCGCAGAAGACGCTTTACAAGAGGCTTGCATATCAGCCATGTCGCATTGGGGGCGCTCTGGACTTCCAAGTTCACCGACCGGTTGGTTGATGAAAGTAGGGTTGAACAAGGGAATCGATAGAGCGCGAGCAGTTCAACGCGATCGAAAAAAGGCGGATCAACTTATGATAATCAGTGCATCACATTTTGAAACCATCGATGAAGAACCCATTCCAGATGATCGTCTTCGTTTAATCTTCACGTGCTGCCATCCTCTGCTTGAAGAAAAGTCGCGCATTGGCTTAACGCTGCGTACGGTTTGTCATCTAACTACCCGGGAAATTGCGGCAGCCTTTTTAGACAAAGAACAAACCATGGGGCAACGCCTAACGCGTGCCAAGGAAAAACTTCGTGAAGCAGACATCGAATTTGAAATTCCTGATCAAGCGAATTGGCCTGCACGCCTGGATTCAGTTCTATCAACCATCTACCTTATCTTTACAACCGGCTATGTCAATGAGGACGATAGTGATAGAGATCTTTGTGCAGAAGCGATATTCTTATTGCGGCTTCTCGACCGGTTGCGACCAGATGACCCTGAAATCGAGGGTGCTTTAGCACTGGTATTGTTAACCGATGCCAGAAGCACGGCTCGCATCGGCAGCGATGGCGCGATGGTGCCGCCGGCAGAACAAAATCGTGATCAATGGGACATGCGTAAGGTAGAAGAAGCACGCGAAATTTTATCTCAAGCCATCGTGCGAGGCCGCCCCGGACCCTATCAAATCAAAGCGGCTATCGCCGATTGCCACATGATGGGAAGCGTTCCCGATTGGGAACAAATTTCACTACTCTATGGTTCACTCTGGGCACATGAACCCACACCAGTCGTCGCACTTAACTGGGCAACCGTCATGGCGGAACTTGGACAACCTGAATTAGCGTTAAGTAAAGTTGAGGAGCTTGAGAGCGATTTAAAAACGTTTCAACCGTTTTACGCAGCCTATGCTGGAATACTCAGCCAGTTGGGGCAGATAGATAATGCAAAGCGTATGTATGAAATGGCCATTGAGCTTTCCCAAAACAGCGCCAGTAAATTATTTTTGGAAAACAAGCTACGAAATTTACATTGAACCTACGTGCTTGCATAATCTCAGTGATCAAGATATTCGTGAAAAGTATTGGAATACGGATTACTCTAAAAATTATTCTAATACCAATTTTGTCTCACCCATTCATAACATAACTTGCTGGAGCGTCATAGGTAAACGCTTGAACATGTGCGTGTAGTGCTTCTACCTTGGGGCCGTTTGAATATACATATGTATACTCACCATCAGAAACGGAAGTAAATTTTTTAGTATTAGCAGCACCCAAAGTGGATACCTCATCTTGATCATCATCGCTTGATCGACCTGATACAGCCTCACCATTGGCATCCAAAAATAGAAAACGAAAGCGAGTAGGTGATAAATTTCGAACCGTGTTGAACGAATCTTTATCGTTGCGCAATGCATGTTCAAAATCAAACACGCTAAAGTCGGCATTGCGCTGTTGATTGATGAACTGCGCATGTTCCCAAATCGAATTTTCCTCAACCCGTTCAACGGTGAAGCCTCCTTCATGCACTAAAGTATGGTGATACGGGCATAAGCACACGCCGTTTTGAACAGAAGTTTCACCACCGTCAGCCCAGTGTTTGATGTGATGAATATGTAAATTATGAGAATGCGTGCACCCAGGCCATGCGCAGTGCTGGTCGCGTTCTTTAATTGCGCGCGACATGGCGCTTGGCCATATTCTCGATTTGCGGCCAATGCTAGCGGGTTCTGTTTTACTGATTTTGTTTATTGAAACACTGCAATCACAGGCGATGCGCCTTGCTGTTTCGGTAGCGATTGGGCCTACGCCGTTTAGGGTTGGTCGTTTTGCTGGGCATTTTGCTGGGCATGTTTCGTTGGACCGTGTTGAGTTGCTGCTATTGGTTTTTGCAAGTTCATCGATATCAACATTAACACTCACTTGATACCGATCAGCGCTAGCAATCGCTTTACCCGCGTTTTGCAAACTGGTTTCAGCCATTAATACGGCTGCATCGGCTCGACGTTGAGAAATCGAGTTCTCATCGGCTTCTTCGCCTTCGGCGCCCAGCTGATT
>CALHOU010000092.1 GCA_938035945.1 uncultured Granulosicoccaceae bacterium | reverse complement strand
CAAAGTCGCAACAACGCTAAATAGATAAGCAGCGCTAACGCCTAGCATGATCAATGTCCACATATTGTAGTGGCGCGTTTTTATTGAAGTCCAACCGCGTTGAAAGAAAGGCAGCGCGGCCCATAGAACAACAGGCGTTGCGAGGATTAGCTCAAGCCACACCGAGCGCGTTTCGCCTATCCATTCGCGTATGGGCAAACCAAGCATGGGGCCCATCGTAATCACTAACAACGGTATGGCAGCTAATACACTAACCCAAAGACGCTTGGTGAAATCAACCAGCTCCTCGTTAGGTCCTTCGGCAATGCCATCCATGGGCTCAAGTGCCATACCGCAAATGGGGCATGTGCCAGGACCTTCCTGAACTATTTCAGGGTCCATCGGGCAGGTAAACGTATTGGTGCTCTCAACCAATAAGTCCTGTTGTCGCTGTTTGTTACCCGATAAATAAAACCAGGGGTCTGCTTCAAATTTGCTATGACAACTCTGGCAGCAAAAATGGTAATTGTGCTCTTTGTACAATAGCTCAGGTTTACCCGAATCCAGCTCAACGCTCATGCCGCATACAGGATCAATCGCATTACTCATATTTTCAAAACCAATGGTTGCTTGATGCAGCTTACTCTATTTCGGCCAATATACCTTTAATTCCAACATCGTGGTGCCCCGGTGATGAGCCATTCAAGCATGCCCAATGAGGATGCCCGCCGCAAATACCAAAGATCCTCCCAGCACGACTTGAAACATGGCACGTCCCCAAGGGGTATCAAGATAACGATTCTGAATCCATGTGATGAGCCATAACTCTATCACCACGATTATGATGGCTATAGTGGTTGCGATTTTAAAATTGGGGATAAGATAAGGCAGTGCATGACCGAGCCCGCCTAATGTGGTCATGATGCCACTGGATAGTCCTCGTTTAATGGGAGAGCCGCGTCCGGTTAGCACACCATCATCATGAGCCGCTTCCGTAAAGCCCATTGATATGCCTGCGCCTACCGATGCCGATAATCCGATTAAAAAGGTATCCCAAGTACGCCCCGTCGCAAACGCTGCGGCAAAGATGGGTGCCAGCGTAGAAATAGAACCATCCATCAATCCGGCAAGTCCAGGCTGTACGTAGGTCAATAAAAACTGCTTATGTTCTTTGCTGCTTTCCTCTTCCTGAACGGTTGGGGGTGTGAGTTCGTCACTGAGCTGTTTGGCATGATTTTGGTGGCTCGCTTCAGCTAAGGCAAGATCTCCAAGTAACTTACGCGTATCTGCATCGGAGGTGCGTTTGGCAGCAGCTAAATAGAACTGCTCTGCCTGATGCTCCATGGTTTGCGCCATCGCACGGGTTTTTTCTAAGGATAAAGGACGCACCAACCAATCGGGCTTACGTTCATAGTAACCACGCACATGCTCTCTTCTTAGCAAGGGAATATTGGGTCCAAAGCGTTCTTTATGGCGCTCTATGAGCTTTGCGCGGTGTTGGTTCTCTTCATCAGCCATCGCATCGAAAACACTCGCACTGGCAGGATAGTCAGATCGCAGACCATCGGCATACGCGCGGTAGATTCGACCATCGTCTTCTTCAGATGAAATGGCTAAAGCAAGAATCTCTTGTTCAGTTAGCGATGAAAACGCCCTTCTGGTTCCGGGTAAATATCGAGTAAACATGGTTTGTTGTTATCTTTATTTAGCTTCATTTTAAAGGTGTAACAAAATCAGAACGTAAGTGCAAACCTTTACATGTTCAAGGGAAGCGTATTGCATGTAAGGGTTCTCATCCATCGCCATTGAATTCTTTACGCTCGTTACGATAGGCAGTGGGCGTAAGACCAAGTCTTTTTTTGAATGTACGTGCAAATGCCAAATCAGACTCATACCCAACCCGTTCGGCAATTTCATGCGGTGGCAGTTGGGTATCCTCCAAGAGTTCACGCGCACGTTGCAGTCTAAGCTGCGTGAGATAGTCGAACATCGAATACTCAACCAGGTTCTTGAAACGCTTGGCGAACCCCGCTCGAGACATACCCACCGTCGTTGCCAACGACTCTAATGACCACGCTTTAGCAGGATTTTCATGTAATAAGTTAAGGGCGTGTGCAATTTGCTTGTCTGCTAGTGCCTTGAGAAGTGGGGTTTCATCACTTTGCCCAAAGTTCATTCTAATCAACTCTACTAGAAAAACCTCAGTGAGCTTGTTAACAACAATACGAGCGCCCGGTCGTTGTGAAAGGTACTCAGCGCTTAAGTTGTCGAGCAACGCGCGCAACCAACCATGGGATAGCAGCTGCTCATCTCGAATAATGCTGAGCCTCGGAAACAACTCTGAAAGCGGCATGGCTAACGTTTCATCAAATTCGCAATAACCACACAGCAGTAAAGTCTCCAGATTGGGGTTGCTTGTAGATTCTTGTGCACCAGAAAGCGTATGCGCAATACCGGGTGCAATAAAAACCATGTCACCTGGCCCCAGATATTGCTCTGTTCCCTCGCAGCGCAGCCAACAGCTGCCGCGCCGAATTTGATGAAAACTGGCGACCCTGTCTCCCGAATAGTGTTTGTCCCAGGGCGGTGTGAGCTGATCGCAAAAATAGACTGTGCCGGTAGCACGAAGGGCTCGCAGCACATCACTAAGCACATCTGCATCCATTGGAGTCGCCATT
>CALHOU010000091.1 GCA_938035945.1 uncultured Granulosicoccaceae bacterium | reverse complement strand
CACCTCACCATTTGAAACCACGGCCAAGCCCCCTTGCATACCAGCAACGGTATTGGCGGCTAGCGCCAAATCGGATTCATTTCCACCAAATAGTGTTAGGTTATGTGAATCATGCGATACGGTGGTAGCGAAAGCACCGTTCCATTTTCCCCACTCTCCAAGGTAGGCTACTTTTGGTGACACGTCGGGTGTGAATCGATTAATAATAGCCATGAGGGTGACATCCTCTGGTACAACCACACAACCCTCCTCGACTGCTACTGTTCGCTTTCCCCATTGAGTAAAACGTGGCTTTTCAATGATGGCTACGCTCGCTTTGGTACCTGTTGCCGCGACTCGAAAGTGTTCCTTGGTCCATTTTCCTTTACGCATGGTGTTTTTCATCGAAGTTGGAATTGTGACAGGAGATTGTTTCACCACTAGTTTGCCTTCACGGGCAAGGCAACGTCCATTTGCGATCGTTATGAGGGCGTCGAGCGAGATCAGGTCACCGAACAGCACGATGTCAGCGCGCTTGCCCGGCGCTATCAAGCCCAAGTCCGGTCGATGCAAGCGATTTGCTGCATTGTATGTTGCTGCTCGTAGTGATGCTACGGGATCGAGGCCATAGCGAATAAGCCTACGGACAACATCGTCAAGGCCGCCTTGTTTTAATAATTCATCCACAAATACATCGTCGGTACAGAGTGTCAGTGAGGGCGGAACAAAGCCTAATGTATTTAATGATTCAACAAACAAAGGCAATAGGTGATCGTGTGAGCCGCGGAGCTCAATGGTCAGTCCTGCTTCGAGTTTCTCAATAAGATCCTCAGCGGATGTAAGCTCGTGATCGGTTTGGATTCCGGCAGCTGCATAGGCGTTGAGCGATGCGCCACTTAAGCCTCGCGCGTGTCCACAAACGCGCTTGTTATGATCTAAGCCTGCTTGCACAATGCCTCTAAAACGAGGGTCGTTGTCTAGTACAGCCTGCATGCTCATCACTTCTGCAACGCCATGGGTTTCATTGCGTGCAAGCAGCGTCGCAACGATATCCGCTGTAAAGTCTGCGCCAGTCGTTTCATATCCTGGAGCAGACGGTACGCATGAGGGTACCAATGTGAGAATACGTAGCGGACAAGTCTGCGCTGCACTGATCGCATAGTCCATCCCGTCAATTCCACAAGCGTTTGCATATTCGTGTGGATCCCACACCACAGTGGTCACGCCGCGGGGTAGCACTTGTTCGGCGTAGGCTGCGGGCGTGATCATTGAGCTCTCGATGTGCATATGCATGTCGATTAGCCCAGGCGTGATAAACGTGCCAGTAGCATCGATAATCTCTTTTGCATCTGAGAACTGACCGGGTGCGTGTACGCTTGAAATTAAACACCCTGTTAAACCAACATCGACTTTGCGAAGACGCCCTGTGACCATATCGACTACGGTGCCACCGCTGATCAACATATCAAACGATTGCTGACCTTGCGCTGCACGTACAGCTGCCATGCGTAAGTGAGGGTCATTGATATCCTCATCGTCAGGTGGCATGGGAATGTCCTTGTTCATAATAAATAGTCCCAATTGTTCTATACGTTGACTAGTGCTGCTAAGCACTGCTGGCGAGCCTTAACAACATCTACTTTAAGTGCGATTTCAAATTTAGATGTGTTTATCTTTGAAGAAGTATCAACAACAGTACGACCATACTGTGCACCTTGTTGGGTATCAACAGTCAGTTTTGCCGATACAAATTCGAACAGACGGTTATCAATAGCGGCTAGCGCTGCGAGCGGATCGTAGATTGACATGACCGAACGCCCACGTTTTATAGCGATATCGAGATAACCGCCAAGCAGGTCGGCTACTAGTTGTTGATTCGGACCTTGCATGATTGGCATATCTGCTTCACTAAAGCTAACCTGCCTGCAAAGTTCCAGCTCCACTATTTTAAGCGGTACATTACTTCGTACGACTACCGATAGAGCTTCTGGATCGGCTAAGGCGTTGTATTCGGCAAATGTCGAATGATTGCCTCTACCTATACTGCCTCCAAGCCAAGTAATTTGTGTAATTTTTTTTATCAGTTCAGGCTGTTGGGTAATCAACTGGGCAAGGTTGGTTAGTGGACCCAAAGCGATAATATGATGTGAATCGTTGTTATCCAGCCAAGTGACCATGGCATCGATAGCTGGTTTGCTTTGAATACTATTGTGCGAAGTGCCGTATGGTAAATAGAGTCCGCGACTTTGCATGCCAAAGCGCCCTAGTACACATTCAGCTGTTTCGGGATCTCTTTGCAGTGGTTTGTCAGCCCCTGCATACATTGGCCAATCTAAATTGAAGGTTTTCGCAGAAGCCTCAGCGTTACTTATTACTTGTGTAAGCGGTGTATTACCAGCAACTAATGAGACACCGTCAACGATGGTACGAAAGTGCTTCAGTACCAATAGCGCCCATAGGTCATCAAATCCGAAATCTGTATCAACCCAGATACGCATTTCATCCATGTTTAAATTGAGTTTGTGTTGCCTTATCATCTAACATCCTGGCGCTCGACTCAGGCAAATCAAAAAATACATCTTCCCCGATTTGAATGGCAGGTACTGATACGTCGACGTCGGCTTTTATTTTTCCAGCGCTGGTGGTGATGACATATTCGCGTTTATCGCCTGCGAATGCCATGCCGGTAACGACTCCCTTGTGAGGGCCGCTGCCAACGACTACACCACCTGGTCGCCAGGCTAAGTGCGATACATTTGCTTGGTACGGAAGCGTTAGCTCGCCGGTGTTGTTGTAAATGGTTGTACCCTCGTTCTGCGTGTTAAGGCCTACACTAAATATATTTTCAAAGCCAACAAAGTCTGCAGCAAATACAGTTTGTGGTGAATCGTACAGTGCTTCGGGCGAGCCAATTTGTTCGATGTGACCGTTCTTCATTAATACAATTCGATCAGCCAAGGCTAAGGCTTCGGATTGATCATGCGTTACAAAAACCATTGTTATACCGGTTTGGCGTTGCAGTGCCTGTAGTTCGGTACGCATATCCAGTCGTAACCGGGCATCAAGATTCGACAAAGGTTCATCTAACAATAAAACCTTAGGCTCCATAACCAGCGAGCGTGCAAGTGACAAGCGTTGTTGCTGACCGCCTGAAAGTTCGCTTGGTTTCCTAGTAGCTAAATGTGATAAGCCAACGAGTTCAAGTCCTGCCTCTACGCGCTGCACGATCTCGTCGTTAGGTCGTTTTTTAAGCCGTAGCCCGAACGCCACATTCTCGAAACCAGTCAGGTGCGGGAACAGTGCGTATGACTGGAACACAAGCCCCACGCCACGCTTGTTTGCAGGCGTTTTAGTAACATCTTTCCCATCTATTAAAATAGTGCCAGAGCGGGGCTTCATTAGCCCAGCTATTGCGCGCATGGTTGTGGTTTTTCCGCAGCCCGAAGGGCCAAGCAGCGCGATTAACTCCCCGTCGATAATATCCAGATTAAGTGATGGGACCGCAATGGTGTCGCCATACGCCAAAGTAAGATTTTGAAGCGATACTGCAATGTTAGACATAGCGTGAGAACCCAAGCGTTTTTTCGGCAATAAACACAATGCCAATCGATAAAAATGCGAGCAATGCGGAAAGAGCTGCAACCGATGGGTCGTAAGTGATTTCCATGTAGGCAAGCATGTCAATGGGCAGTGTTCGTACCCCGGGCCCGGATAAAAATAGCGATACCGGTACTTGATTGAAACTAGTAACAAATCCAAGAATAAACGCCGCTAAGATTCCACTTCTAATGTTGGGCAGGATAACTTTGGTAAATGCCTGCAGACGATTACAACCAAGTAGAACTGCGGCTTCTTCAATATCTGTGCGTAAATTTTGCAAACTAGCTGATACAACGCGTACAGCGTAAGGCAGCACCAGTGCAGTATGAGCAAGAAACAATGCAAGTGTTACGGTAAATTCCAACGGTACAACCAAATATCTAAGTAACGCCAAGCCTACAATTATGCCGGGCACAATTATGGGTGCTGCAACGATGATCTTTATTGTCTCCGCACCCGGGATGTTATACCGGCAGATAGCATAAGCTGCCGGTACACCAATGACCAATGCGGTGAGGGTTCCACCTACGGCAAGAAACATGGATAAAACAAAGCTTTGTCTAAAGCTCTCAACTTCAAATACGGCTAAATACCACTTTAGCGATAGGCCGTCAGGTGGAAATGCCAAAGAAGAACCAGCAGAAAGACCTGCGAAAATAATTATAATAAATGGGCCCACCAGAAATAATAATGTGGTGAAGATGATCAGTCGTGACGCCCAGGTTTGTCCCATATCAGCTTATGCCTTTGCAACACGTCGTAGTACAACATTCGCACCGAAGCACATCACGATCAGAATGGTGGCGATTATGCCCGCTGATACATAGTCGTTAGATACGTTTACTCTTTGGTATAGCAATGTTTCGAGCATGAGTACTTTAGACCCGCCTAGAATCGCTGGCGTAATGTAGGCGGTGAGCGCACCAGTGAACACCAGAGTGCCCCCTAACACTAGCCCTTCTCGTGTTAGGGGCAGTATGACTTTTGTGAATACTTGCAACCAACTTGCGCCGAGTACTCTTGCGGCTGGAATAGCATCCTTGGGCAGGTTCTCCATGGCGCTGATAAGGGAGACAATCATCAATGGCATGAACAATTGTAATAACCCGATAAATACAGCCGTTTCGGTAAATAAAAAACGAATGGGCGAATCGCTCAAGCCCATGCCGACAATGGCTTTGTTAACAATCCCGGTACGACCGAGAATAACAATCCACGCGTAGGTACGGGCAACGGGTGAAATCATTAGCGGCAGAATGATTAGACCGAATACCCGTCCGCGTTGTGCTGGCTCAAGATTGACGATACAAAACGCTGTGGCGTAGCCAATAATGGCACTCACAAACGCCACCAGAAAACCCAGTTTGAGGGTGCGAAAGAAAACAGTACGATTAAGTGGTTTAGATACAAAATCTGCATAGCCCGCCAGGGACCATTCCCCACCTACCTTGAAACCTTCTGACAAAAGGATACCAACAGGGAACAAAAAAAGGACTGCTATGAATACTGCCGCCGGCAGCACCAGAGCAAGCCCTTCAGTGCGGTTTTGGAACACTGTGTATTCCTAAAGCGTCGATTTAAAGCTTATTTAATAACTTTATTGTTCCATTGCTCAACCCAAGCATCACGGTTATCAATGATGTCGGCCGGAGATATCATGTTCAGCGAATTGATTAACTCAGCACCATAAGTGAGGCTATCTGCAACGTCGGCAGGAACCTCTACCTTCATATTGGCTGGGCTATCAATTTTAGCCATCGCTATACGAGTTTGAACCTCTGTCGATAGCCAATAGTCCATAAATTTATAGGCGAGTTCTTCATTGCCGTTGCCTTTGGTCATGAGCATGACGTTCATACCACCGGTTTGACCTTCGGCTGGCTCCGCCCATTTGAAGGGCAAGTCGCTTCCAGAAAAACGGCTCCATGCAAACCGACCTAGCGGAGCTGCGATGACTTCTTCCTGCTGCATCAGTTGCGCAAGCTCTGAAGAGCGGCTGTAGAAAGTCACTATATTGTCTGCGTTCTCGGCGACCGCATCGATCGTCTTTGTAAAGTCGATTCCCTTGTGCCCAAGTGCCTGATTAAGCATGTGCAATGTCAGTGGGCCCTGGGTGCCCGTGATATTTGGCAGTGATACGCGGCCGGCAACTTCGGGCTTTAACAAGTCAGCCCAGCTCTTTATATCGACTAGATCAGAGCGATATACGATTGAACTTGCGTAAAAGGTGTAACCTACAGCCGTGTTGTCGCCAAGTGGATTTTTGGCCGCTTCATACAGATCATTGAAACTTGATAACTTAGAAGTATCTAGTGTTTGCAGTAATCCTTTGCGTGCCAGTGCGAGCGCATCGTGCGATGAGATGACAGCCATGTCAATGACTGGTTTGGCAGCGTTAGCTTCTATCTTTGCCATACGTTCTACGCTATTGCCGGTCTCTATTACTAGGTCACAGTCACAGATCTCTTCAAATGGGTCGTACAGTGCTTCTTTGTAGGCATCCTGAGCAAACGAGTAAACTGAAATAGTGAGTTTGTCTTTTGCGAAGGTGGATGTTGACGCCAGCATGAGCCCAGCGCAAACGGGAAGTAGATATTTCATTGATCTCTCCTGATTGAATTCAGGCTTGGTGGTACCGAGCCTTCGGTGCCCAGATTCAATAGGAATCCGGTTGTGCTACAGCCATAGTAATATAAGTGAGTATCATGGTGCAATTTGACAAACTGTGGTCAATACTGGTTTTTAGCTTGGCATTGTTGTCGAATTCGCTGTGCTTCACCAATTGTCGGGGTCGCTTGAGAATTGAGCCTTCGTCCGTATTTTCATTACGACTCTCCGCATTCGGTTTGTAGTTTATCCGTGCTAGCGTTTGCCTCTCAAAACAAAAGTAATCTCGATGCAGATACACTGGTCTAGATGCAGCGTTCTATTCGCCGAGTATGTCTGGCTGAATGGTTTGCAGCGACTAATAGATTGCTTTTGTTTGGCAGGCTAATCTTTTGCCTTTACGTGAGCAAATGCAGCATACAAATCACCTGGCGAGCGTTCGTTCCCTAAATCCAGTTTATCTTCAATGCGTTGCAAATGATTATCGACTTCGGTTTGCGCAGCATCAACATCACCGGCAGCAATAATATCGATAATGTCGAAGTGTTCTTGATGTGAGCATAAGGTGTGGTGAGGTGTTTGGTACATCGCAATGATTAACGATGTTTGGGGCACAAGCTCTTTTAAATAGCTTTGTAAGGTTGTGTTTGCAGAGAGTCTTGATAGCTGAATGTGAAAATCACCTGACAGGCGCAATCCGCTTCCCACGTGTTGTCTACGCACCTGGTCTCTTTCATCTTCCACGCATTGACGAAGCGTGTCGAGCGATTCTTTAGTGGCGGCAATAGTCGCTTCTCGAACCAACTCGCGTTCAATTAATCGTCTAGCACTCATTATCTCTCGTGCTTTTTGCACGTCAGGTCGGATGATGGTTGCGCCACGATTAGGCTGTATGTCAACGATGCGGTCGTGGGATAACCTTAAAAGAGCTCTGCGGACGACGGTTCTACTAACTGAAAATATACCGGCCAACTCATCTTCTTTAAGTTTAACGCCCGGGCTGAGCCGATAATCGAGAATGGCATCCAATATTTCGTTATATAAACGTCCATCTTGCGTGGAATTTAACGCCTCCTCCAATGGCCGAACAACAGAATTAAGTGTTTCCTTAACGTCAGAGGCTTTGCTTTTTTTACTGGCCATAGCGCCTTTACTCGATGCTTGAAACATCATTGTACACAATTGCGGCAGCATTTTATGTTAATTGCGCCGTGGTATTTCATGCTATATATGCACGAATCTAGTATACAAATTGGACTTAGCTCGCGGCCATATCACCAAGCTGGGTGGTATGGCGCCCTATGTCGTTGCACCGTTGCTCCTATTCTGTTTTAGCGCCCGACAGAAACCACTGGTTAATCAATTCACGCTCTTCATCCGTGATTTGAGTTAGGTTTCCAATGGGCATTGCCTTCGTCACAACCGTTTGTTGATGAATAGTTAATGCTTGCCGAGCAATGTCATCTGCACTTTCCAACACGATGCCTTTTGGTGGTGCGCTAAAGCCTGGTTGTGTTGGCGCATTCGTATGGCAACTGGCACATCGAGTTTCCATAATGGTTTCTACTTCAGCGAACATCTCTGCCGTGTCAACACTATCATCCACGACAACAGGCGCTGCCGGTTTCGGAGCGATAGCTGCCGCTACACTCATAATCAACACTGCTGAAATAACCAGTGGAATGGGCGTTTGTTTGCCGTGATGGCGCTGAACAAAAAACACACGTATAAGTGCGCCAGCAACAGATAACGCGATTAATATTAGCCCGTTGTACTAGCTACACTTGCAAAGTTTCTTGATTATATAGAGGGCTTTGAATCTGTCTGGGTAGCCCGGCGAATTGATATTGCGGAGCATTGGCAGTCACATCATCCAGCAAGGTAATGATGTGCGGGTTCTTGGAAAAATTTAATCTTTGCTGTTCAAGAACAGTTTAATCATTTTTTCATAACCATTTGCTCTTGCATGCTCGAGCGGTGTCACTCCCTGAGAATCACCTATATTTTGATCAGCACCTGCATCGAGCAATATCTTCACCGTTTGAGTGTGATCAGGCCCGCCATCTCCTAACACAACAGCCTCAATAAGTGCGGTCCACCCTAAGTTGTTGATATGGTCTAAAGGCGCATCGTGTTGACCAAGTAAGTCTACAACTTGATGATGACCTAGATGCGCCGCAGCAATCAATGCAGTCCCATCATAAGGGCTGGTAATGTTTTCTGCGCTTGCCCCATTTTCAAGTGCAAGTTCAAGCAATTCTAGGTCATTAGCAACTGCTGCGATAGTGACGACATCATAAGCTCGATGCTCAAGTGCATTCATATTAGCCCCAGCGTTCGACAGAGCGTTTACCACTTCATCGTTCGATGCAAAGGCGGCAACAATGACAGGTGTTCTGCCCGAACCGTCGATCGCCTCTAGCGACGCCCCGTCATTTATCAACGCTAACACCTCGTCAACATCACCTTCGTGAGCGGCTTTTAACAGCCCCTCATAGTCAGCTACTTCACTTTGCGACGGTGCGCTTTGTGCGTAAGCAATATGCGTAGCTAAGAGTGCGAATACGCAGAACAGTAAAGCTGAATATCGTTTTATCATGTTTGCTTAGAGTAATACGAATGCCGTTAGTTCAGCCATCGTTTTATTTTGAAATAAATCGACGGCATAAGATTTAGCAACGACCGAATATTTTTTTAATTTCTACCGAGTTGGAAACGTTGCGTGTCGATTAACATCTTTATAGAGTAAGTATCGGAACGTTCCATCACCGCCCGAGTAACATGCCTGTGGGCAGTAGGCTCTAAGCCACATATAATCCCCTGCCTCCACTTCTACCCAGTCTTGATTGAGCTTATATACGCCCTTTCCTTCCAGAACATATAGTCCATGTTCCATGACATGAGCCTCCATAAACGGGATAACCGAACCTGGCTCAAAACTAACGATGGTAATGTGCATATCGTGGCGTAAATCGGTTTTATCTACAAAACGCTTGGTTGACCACCCGTTGCTATCAGGCATCACGTAGGGCTCCACGTCGCTTTCCTGTAATACAATCACATCAGGCTCGTCTAGTCCTTTTACATACTGATATGACTTTCTAAACCAATGAAATCCAGCTTGTTCGCTACCGGTATTAAACAGTGTCCAGTCGGCACTGGGTGGTAAGTAGACGTAACTTCCGCATTCCAACTGGTGCGTTTCACCGTTGACTGTCAGCGTTAAATTTCCTGCGGTTACAAACAGTGTGGACTCTACGCCATCTTCCGTTTCAGGCGTTTTACTGCCGCCACCCACTTCAACTTCAACTAAATAATGCGAGAATGTTGCACTAAAACCAGCGATGGGACATGCCAGAATCCACAACAACGTATCTTCCCAAAATGGCAACCTGCTATTGACAATATCAGTCATCGAACCGCGTGGGATAACGGTATAAGCTTCGGTAACAATTGCTCTGCTATCAAGCAAAGTTTTTTGTGGTGGTACGTCACCACTTCTAACCGGGAGTCTGTCGGGGTTTATCATGGAAATCGCCGATTAACTTTCAAAAAATTCAATGAAATAAGGAGTATCAAAAAAGTACTCCTCAAGATTGTCTGCCGTACCGATATAGTCAACGACCGTGAACAAGCTTTGCTGAATAACTGGCGTTAATACGCCATGCCAAACGTTACGCGCGTAATTTACACCTTGCTTGCCATTAGTTAAGAATACTTTTGGCTCTTGTGCAGTTCCATTGATGTCATCCGCGACGACAACAATATACGCATCTGAGGTCATTGGTATAAATGCTTGCGAGCCGAGAGGATGACGCTCAACATAGTTGAGTTGCATTGGGCTCTGATACGGCTTTGCATCAAAAATACTGATCCCTGCTGCACCTGAACTATCGATATCTAGCGCGGCTAAATCGCTGTAGCGAAGACAATTTCCGCTGTTGATACTGATGGGGTTCGTACCCGACATTTCGATGACATCACCATACGGCTTAAAAGCCGCTGCGGTGAGCAAATGGCACTGTAGGGTTTTCATAGAATTTAATCAGTCTTGGTTCCGACGCAAAAAACGATGCGTAATCTGATATTGAGATATCCAGGCGGCATTGTATAGAATTGTGTTCACAACCTGTCAAGCTGTTTTTAGACCTCTAGTGAGGGTATCGGACGGCCAAAGGACAAATCACCAATCTAATGCAAAATCATCGCCTTCTCGAAATTTCTATACGCCAAGTTTTTACGAGCTGATTCCCATGGTTTTTTGAAACTGTTCAACAGTGCTCACAACTACGTATGAATTCCTTCACAGCGTCCACAAGGAAAGCTGGTAGTGACTTGAAATCGAGGACAGGGTCTCAGTACTAAGGCACATATGCGTTTAGCATCCGTCGTTTGCGATCCAATTTATCAAAGGAGACCGGATGAACTCTGTCTGTATCAGTCGCTCGCGCAATCCACTCATCGCTATTGCTTCGGCCGTTCTCATTACTTTGAGCAGCTCCCAGCTTCAGGCTCATGAAACTCAAGGTTCTATAAAGAAAGACGGCCGTTTTACGCCAAATGTAGAAGGGGCGGAATTCCCACCTCAGCCACGCCGCGTTGAAAATGTTTTTCAGTATGCACCCGCTAAGAAAACTCAGGCGCATCAGCAAGCGCTTGAGAAGATGTTATCTCGAGTGGTGAACGATCCTACTGTGCAGCAACAGCTCGGTGATCGGTATGCGCATGTACATACCGCTGCGCATCAACCAAAGGGTAGTGGCTTAAGTAATAACTATCGACTCGTTTTCTTCAGCCATTCAAATAATCAGACTGTGACAGTCATTACCACTGGTAGATCAGTGCAATCACTAGACGTTGCTGCAGCGGCTACGGAACAACCTGCACTTGCTCAAAGTGAACACGTTGACGCAATTGAACTCGCAAGAGACTACTGGCTGCAGCGTGGAAAATCTTCAATTGATTCGTTAACGGGATATGCAATCCAAACATTTCAGTCTGACGGAACGCCTTATCCGACACGTATGGTTTATGTGTCTTTCCATACGAATTCACCTGAGGCTCCCTTGCTCTACAACAATGTTGATTTGACCAACGGCGTAGTAGTAACAGGAGAAGAAGAATGAATAAAAAATTAAAATATGCCATTGCACTCGCCGCTTTATTTGGACTTTCTGGCTTAAATACCGTTGCCGCCCAAACAGCAATTGGGGAGCAAAGTGGTCGGGTTGAATGGAGCGGGTGGACTCTTGACTACGACACGTTCGAATATTCGGATGGTTTGATACTTAAAAATGTTTACTACAACGGGCAACAGATATTGGCCAGAGCCAGCTTTCCCGTAATGTCTGTTTACTATGATGGCTCCTGTGGTCCATACGCGGATCGGCTAAATGGTGTTCAGCAGCCGGTAAGTTGGGCAAATAATGAATTGTTGGTTGCCCGTGAGTTTACTCAGGGTGGCGAACGCTGGTTTGAATTAGGTATTCGAGAGTTTATCGGTTCTTACGATATATATCAGGTGTGGTATATCAGCGAAAGTGGCAAGCTTGACGGTCATGCTTTTAGCCGCGGCTTGCAGTGTAACTACGATCACGTGCACTATCCAATGTGGCGTTTCGATTTTGATATAGACGGCGCTTCTAACGATAGAATTCTGCGTTATACGTCCGCTGATACAGTTGAGTACATGAACACTGAGTTTCAGGCTCCCGCAAACACAGCATTTCAGCACGGCTGGTTCGTTGAAGATACAGTCACCGGTAGTCAGGTGAAAATCGATTTCGATAGCGGTTCCTGGAATGTTGGTGGAACGGTAGTACCGGAAACCAGCTACAGCGACAACCTCGTTGGCGGCATAGCTTATAGCGGTAGTGAAATCGGCTGGACCGGGGGAGCTTCAAGAGACTTTCCTTATATCGATGGTGCGTCAATCAATAGTAGCGATGTAACAATGTGGTACCGCGGGTTTCTTCCGCATACACCATCTGAAGGCAGCGCATTGTGGCATTCAACCGGAGTTCGAATTACAGTCGTGAATAATGAATCAGACTTTGATGCAGACGGTATTGTAGATAGTATAGATACGGATGATGACAACGACGGTGTACCGGATATTAATGATGATCTGCCGCTAAATCCTAATGAGTCTGTAGATACTGACGCTGACGGTATAGGTAACAATGCAGACAGCGATGATGACAATGATGGTTTCCCTGATGTAAACGATGCGTTTCCTCTTGATCCCACGGAGTGGGCTGATGCCGACGGCGATGGAATTGGTGATAATGCAGACCCGGACAATGGCACAGGTGGTACAGCTGAAGTGTCGGGCAACTCAACTGTCTTCAACATTCCGCCCAATGGTGGTGTTGTGAGTAACAATTATGACCTATCAGATCTGGGCTTTGTTATCGGCCAGACAATACAGATATCGGATATTGTTGCTGCGGGCGATTTGAATTCAACGTCGGAGACATTTACGCTTGTCTTTAATGACGGTGGATTCAATACCGGTGAGCTACAAACTGGAATTCAATGCTCTTCGTCGTTAGACCTTGTAACCCGAAATATTGATGTAACAGTGTCTGTGATCGATATTGGTGGTGGAACACCGGGAATTCGTATCCGCGGTCAGTCGACTGGTGCCGTTGATACTTTAAGTTCAAGTTGTTCAGGCGTTGACTATCAATTTAGTTTTAGCGGTATCGTGGCAGATGGAGGTGGTGGCGACACTGGTGGTACCGACAATCAAGCACCAATCTTTACGGGAGTAATCGCCGATGTGTCCTTTAGTCGCGGCGAGACAATCCAGTCTTTTAGTGGCAACTTTAGTGATCCTGATGGCGATTCGCTAATTTACACAATTAACAAACTTCCGCGAGGCCTGAGTATCGATTCTAATACCGGAATTGTCAGCGGTACTGTGACTCGGCGTCGAGCTAAAAGTTTTCGAAATGTGCAGATTACGGCGACTGATCCATCCGGTCTGAGTGTTACGTCCAACAACTTTACGATCACTGTTCGCTAAAACCACCGATTGGACGATTTTACATCCAGCGTTTATCTGTATGACACAGGTAAACGCTGGGCTAAGCTTGTAAGCATAGTCAATTAACTGTTATGGAGCCAGGCGCTGTTAATAGCTACACTTAGTAAGCCAAGCAAAGAATAGCAGGAGAAAGTCCCGCACTGGCAAGCGTCTGTTATCACGCAGGTAACGGTATCCAGTCCGCCGCAGTATCTGCATGCTGATACTGCGGCATCTTCGAACCATGGTCATCCGTGTTTTAAATATCTTGCTCATTAAGGAATGACTGCGAGATTACATTCTAAAACCATAACCATCATAACGGACGAAATTTTAAGCGGGTAGCTCGCGAGCGCCTGTCGGTTTGCGACTAGATCACATTTTCCAAATTACCTCACAAGATTCAATGAGCAACCTGTCTCGATTCTTGCCACCTAATGTGTAATTCAACACATTTTTCCAACTGATGTCGGCCACCATTATTACTAACAGCACATCAAATCAGATGGCTCATTAAGACGGGCTGTTCCAATCCCGATAGATCTTCATTGACTTTTGCAAGTCGGCTTGTAAAGAGGACTTCCACAGAAATGTTTCTATCTATTCGTAAAAACAAAAATGCGTCGAACATCTCAAACTACTTCCATTTTTCAGCAGCTAGAGCCCTGTTGTGCGCGACTTTATATGTGGCAGCATTCAGTGCTGAAGGGCAGACAAACATTCTCCAAGATGCTAGTGCAGGAAACGGAGACAATACCGTTCTTGCAACATTCACATCAAAAAGCAATGAGAATTTTCAAGGCTCAGTGTTGTCAAACGCCAATGTGGAAATTATCTGGCCGAAAGATGGCAAAGCTTCACTGTATGTGATTTACCGGAATGATTCGATCATTGCATATGTATCAAGTGAGCTTCATCGCTATGTCGATTCAGAGTTGTTCTTCAACCCACAATCAACATCCTCAGAAATCATTACGCAGCTTAATGAAACTGTTAGAGCCAAATACAGTGTTTATTCTGTGCGTAAAAACAAGCGTCATGTTTCTTGGGTTAGAGGTTTAAAAATTGAAATGAACCCTGGGCAATTCGAATTTCAGTTGGAAAATGTATCAGTGAGCTCATCCGATACCGAGGCTACTACGGTCGATAGTGAGAATTCTACTGAGAACATACAAGAACCTGAGCTTGCTGCAGCGCAGGATTCGGCTCCTGATGAGTCCGCGCCAATAACAGACGGTTCGCCAATTGAACCGATAGTCGCTGTGAGCGAACCAGAAATTACGCCAATACAAGAACCCGCTGAGAATATCCCACCTGAAATTGTTTCAATAAGTCTTGGTTGCGATTTAGTGAACGAATCAATTGCTTTGTCTGTTGCTGAGAGCGTTGAATTTTTTCTGCTGGTGGATGACGAATCTCCTCTGGACATATCATATGTTGCTGAAATACAAAACAATGAGATAGCGGCTGCGAGCGTGGATTCAACTGGTCAGGTCAACCTGTCTGCATTTAACGAGGGTGAAACCGAATTGTATTTAGAAATTACTGATAATGCTGGATTGTCAAATACGTTGTTTATAAGCATTGTTGTTAATTAAGCGAAGATGGTCTGACTCGACAACATCTGATTGTGTTGTCTCCCGCCTCCGCGGCGCGTACATTTATTCGTCACAACCGAGTGAGCAAAAGTTACGGTCACAAGTATGTCTATACACAGTTAATCAAGCATAGTTAAAATCCAAATAGGAGAACAACTCTATGAGTGAGGCAAACGCTGTCGATGATTATAGTTATGATTTTTGCTGAACCAGCATTGTTCTGCGTAACAACAAATCAAGAATGTATTTCAATATCAATTCATACTGAATCCCAGAACTCGAATTACTTAACTACTAGTGTCTTTTGACAGACTGTATTACGCTTTGTGGTTTCGGCTTTTTGTCTTTCTTATTCCGATTGTATTCAAGCCAATATTTACATTTCAAGCGACCTTGACCCTTGGTAGCTCCGGCTGCTTTACCGCATTGCAAGTCAGTTTCGGCTAAAAATTCCAACTCATGTATTAATAGTTCTTGCTGAGACACAGCTCATTGTGTGACACTGAGCCTGATTTAATCCATGAGGAGGCCCTATGCAACGCATTAAATTACTCGCTCCACTTCTTTTTGCAACTTCAATATTTAGTCAGTCTGTCGTCGCTCAGTCGATCGGCATCGGCACCACCAAGGGAGGTGCCACTGCCCAAATATCGGCAGCGATATCGAAAGTTGTTTCAGCAAATTCAGCGGTACAGGTGCGGCCACAAGCGATGGCCAACACGCAGCAATACATTCCACTAGTCAATGCTGGAAAAATCGAATTAGGATTGGCGAATGTACCGCAAACGCGCTACGCGGTTAGCGGTACCGGTATGTCAGAAGGCAAGCCCAATCCAGATTTACGCATG
>CALHOU010000090.1 GCA_938035945.1 uncultured Granulosicoccaceae bacterium | reverse complement strand
GAAAGGTCGTGTTGTTGGCGGTAAGGGCGATCAAATGAATGACCTTATCGGCAGTTTTCAGCCGTTGGTACTTGAGCAGGAAATGGCGCAACAACAGTATGCGTCTGCATTAGCGTCTTTGGAGGTGGCTCGTATAGAGGCACAGCGTAAAAAACAATACCTGATTACCTTTATCCAGCCGAACCTACCCGACCAAGCGTTGGAACCCAGGCGGTTCAGAGAGGTTATGACGGTGCTAATATTCTCATTCCTTATTTACCTGATCGGTGGCCTGATGTGGTCGGCGCTGAAGGATCATATCGGCCTCTAGGGCCCGAATCGGCGATTTTTCGTCGAATTCATCACATAATTTGGGGTTTGCGGCGCACTTATTGCTGCAACCCACTCAGTGAATAACCGTTTTATTGGAACCTGCGTGAACAGATTTTTGTTGTTGTTAACGGCCCTTGTTGTCAGCTCGCCACTTTATGCGCAATCAGTTGGTGGTTCTAGTCTCGATGTTGAGACCGCCACAGCGGCTGATGCTGCTGAATTGTTGCGGGATATGGACACGGGCGATATTGATGAAATCAAGCCGTTCGGTGCGAATCTTTTTAACGGCGGTTTTAGTAATGATCGTGAAGATGGTCTGAATCCAAACTATATTGTGCAACCCGGTGATCGCGTCAGCGTTCGTATTTGGGGTGCAACTGAATTTGCCGATCACCTAACTGTTGATCCGCAAGGCAATATCTTTATTCCAACCGTTGGTCCAATCATGGTTGCAGGCACCAGTAACCAAGACTTGAACCAACGTGTATCGAAGTCTGTGGCAACCGTGTTCACCGACAACGTTCGGGTTTATACAAGTCTTGATGGTTCGCAGCCGGTAGCAGTTTTTGTTACAGGCTTTGTATCAAACCCTGGTCGTTTCGCTGGTATCCCATCCAATTCTGCATTGCACTTTATTGATCGGGCCGGAGGCATTAATGCCCGGCAAGGGAGCTACCGCGATATTAAAATTCTAAGAGACGGTAATAATATTGCAACAATCGATTTATACGAGTTTTTATTGTCCGGCAAGATGGCATCGGTCCAGTTTAAAGACGGTGACACGGTCGTTGTTGGTTCGCGTGGTAGCACGATAGAAGTCACAGGCGATGTAAGCAACGCCGCTTTATTTGAACTGTCTAATGAAAGCATCACTGGACGTGAGCTTATAGATATGGCTTTACTTGATCCAAGTGTGGGCTTTGCCGGTGTTAGTGGCATTCGTAACGGTAAAACATTTTCTAGCTACGTGCCACTACGTGAGTTTGCCAGCATGCAGTTGCGAAATGGCGACGTGGTGGCTTTTCGTACCGATCAACACGATGAAGTTATTGTGGTAGAGGTAGAAGGTGCGCATCGCGGACCGTCTCGTTTTGCGGTTCCACGTAACACCCGTTTACGCGAATTACTCGATTACATTGAAGTTGACCCTGAATTATCAGATGCAGGTTCTGTCTCGCTAAAGCGTAAAAACATCGCTAACCGTCAAAAGGCCGCCTTAGAGCAAAGCCTGCAACGTTTAGAAGCGCGTTACTTAACCGCCTCATCGCAAACCGATCGTGAGTCGGCTATTCGTGCACAAGAAGCTACGTTGATTGGCCAGTTTGTAGAGCGCGCCCGAACGGTTACACCTAACGGTCGATTGGTGGTTGCGCACAACGGTGACATCGCTAACGTGATGTTGCAATCAGGTGACACCATCACCATCCCAAGCCGCAGTGACTCTGTGTTGCTTAGTGGGGAGGTGTTGGTATCACAAGCCATGTTGTTCAAGCCTGGCGAATCTGCGCGTGACTACATAAAACGCTCTGGCGGCTTCACGTCGCAAGCATTGGAGGATCGTATCGTGCTGGTGCATGCCAACGGTGAAGTCTCAAGCGGTAAAGATCCTGAAGTGCGTTCTGGAGACGAGATTATCGTGCTGCCAAAAGTACCCGTCAAAAATCTGCAGATAGCGTCAACTATCGTCGACATCTTGTACAAAATTGCCGTTGCAGCCTCTGTCGCTGTGCGCCTGTAGGTGATCGGCTTCTGGCTTTGTTTTTGCATTTTTTGACTTAAGTTGAGTGCAGCCACGCACTCGAATCAGGGCGAATAGACAGGTTCGCTCTCACACTATAATTATAGGTGGTTAATGTTTTCCAATCGCTCAGTTCATGATCGCAAAGTAGCACGCACTTTGATGCCGCTATACACGCGTGTGATGAAAGAATCTCAACGTCTGACTGACTATTTGCAAACAGTGGAGGGCGCAAATAAATCAACAGACGATAATTCAACAGAAACTGGTCAATTCGCCAATTTGTATTTGCGAAAAATTCTGGCAGAGTTGGAATCGCCAAGATCGTTTTTTCGCATTGGCGGTGCGCGCAAGCTGGATGTAAAGCCGAAACGCAAGAGCGCAGTTTACACCACACGCTATATCGCCGAAAACCTGCATAATCTTTACGAGCGAATCGATATCAATGATTTGCATGCTTACCACGAAGGTTCAGCGCACTCTCGTTTGCACAATACCTTGTCTTACTACCGCATGGCATTGATAGTTGTTGCTGATGCCTTAGAAGGTGACGAAAAGAAACGACAAAGCTTTCGTGGTGGACGCACAGTTAAGCGTCGCTTACAAAATATCCGTACCATTTCCGATCGCTTTGTTGCTGTGCCTGTTCAAGTGGTTGATCAGTACAGAGAAAAAGAATACCTGCTAGCTAACATGGATGTACGTGCATCACTGGCTGATGGCAATATCACCAGTGGTTTGCAACACTTTGTTCTGCAGGGTGTGATGGAAGCAAAGCTGGGTGGACGTTCAGTACCTGGCGTTGATCTTGACTTAATCGCTGATGAGAACCGCAGATACACGCCAGAACAAATGAAGCGGTTCATGAGCATACTTGAAACCACGGGCATGTTTGATGCGGCGTGGTATGTAAAGCAATACGGTAAATGCAAGAACCCGATTCTGGACTACTGCCAGGATGGGTACATGGATGGCAAAGCACCGAACGCCTTGTTCGACCAGGAATGGTATTGCAAGCATTATCCAGATATCCAGCTTGATGAAACCATTCCTGCCGCGCATTACGCAGCACACGGCGAGTCGGAGGGGCGCATGCCTTGTGATATGTTCGACCCCAGTTGGTATCGCGCACATTACAACATCAAAGATGACAGTGTGGTTGCGCTTGTCCACTACTTAAAAGAAGGACAGGCAAAAGGTTTAAACCCGAACCCCTTGTTTGATGTGGAATATTACTCTACAAAATACCCGGATGTAGCAGCTGCAGGAATGCAAGCGGTTGATCACTACTACCGTTATGGCTGGCGTGAGCATCGCCAACCGAGCGAAGACTTCGATCCTGAAGAATACAAAGACACCGTTTTACAAGGCGCGTTGGATATCAATCCAGTGAGTCATGCGCTGCAAAAGCGAAATATTGAAAAAGAAAGCCCAGCTGCGATTGTATCGGATTTACCAGAGTCGGTTACCGATAAAGATTTGCCAAGCCTTGGTGATATAGCTGGCAATATTAAGTACTTTGCAAACCCAGGACCTGACTTTGAAGGTCCTAGTACGGTTGATTGTTCACGTCTGGTAGCAAAAGCCAAGACGGTAGCTTTTTACTTGCCGCAGTTTCATGCGTTTGAAGATAATGATCGCTGGTGGGGTACGGGTTTTTCTGAGTGGCGCAATGTGGCTCGTGGTACGCCACGCTACGCTGGTCACTATCAGCCACGCATTCCACGTGACCTTGGCTTCTACGATCTAAACGATGAAAGCATTCTGTATAAGCAATCAGAGCTTGCGTTAAAGAACGGTATCGAAGCCTTTTGCTTCTACTATTACTGGTTCAACGGCAAGCGCTTAATGGACAAGCCATTGGATATGTTCGCGGCGGCAGATGATATCCCGCAAGACTTCTGCATCATGTTTGCAAACGAGAACTGGACGCGTACATGGGATGGTTTTGATAGTGAAGTGCTAATCGAACAAGATTATCGCGACGAAGACGAAGATGATTTTATCGAAGACACAGCAACCTATATGCGTAACCCGCGTTATATGCAGGTTGATGGTCGCCCGTTGTTCATTATTTACCGCCCCGGTTTACTACCCAATGCAAAAGAAACGCTGGCGCGCTGGCGCGACAAGTGGACGAAATCGGTTGGTACCAAGCCGTGGATGTTGATGGTTCAGGGGTTTGGGGATGAAGACCCACGCGTATTTGGTTTAGATGGCGCGGTTGAATTTCCACCGCACAAGGTGTGTAAAGATATTCCAAATATGCATGATCGTTTGAATATCCTTGATCCGAATTACGAAGGCTATGCTAAAGCCTATAGTGACGTTATTGATCGCTCTTTAGGTGAAAAGCCACCAAAATTTCCACTGGTAAAAACTGTGGTTCCGCATTGGGATAACGACGCCCGACGTGAAGGACGTGGTTTTACTATGCATGGTTCAACGCCTGCGTTATACGAAAAGTGGTTACAAGGTGCGATTCGTTATGCTAACAACAATCCGTTCCAAGAAGAGCCTTTGGTTTTTATCAATGCCTGGAACGAATGGGCAGAGGGTGCCTACCTAGAACCTGATGTGCATTATGGCCATGCGTATTTGAATGCAACCCGTCGTGCCGTTCACGGTTTGAGTGGTGCGCGTGATCGCCAGAAGCTATTGTTGGTTGGCCACGATGCGTATAAGCACGGCGCGCAAATGTTATTGATGAGCATGGCAAAAATCTATACCCGTCAATTTGGTATGGACGTCACCATACTTTTAAAATCATCTGGCCCGCTGGTGGATGACTACGCCGATGTGTGTCGCACCGTTGTATTGGATAATCTGGGTGAAAAGAATGTAGAAGGCTGGGCGCGTCATGAAGGTTTTGACATGGCCATATGTAATACCAGTGTCACCGGCACACTTATTCCGGCGCTAACGCGTGCGGGTGTCAGTGTTGTGACCTTAATCCATGAACTGCCCAACCTGATTGAAGAATACGAGCTTGCGCCAAACCTGCAAATCATTGCCGACCAGGCCAAGTATGCAATCTTTCCGTCTAACATTGTGCAAGACGGGTTTCAGCAATACGTTTCGAACTCTAAAACGATCGAGAAGATTCATCCTCAAGGTATTTACATGCCGATTGAGTATGATCATGAAAAGCGCGCTGAGATCAGAGGCGAGCTTGGCATTCCAACCGATGCGAAGGTGGTACTTAACGTTGGTTTCGCCGACTTGCGCAAAGGCTTTGATATTTTCTTGCAAACCGCCAGGCAGATGATTGCCGAACGTGGTGATGTGCATTTTGTATGGGCTGGCGCTATTGATGTTGAGATGGAGCGTTGGGTTCAGTCTGATTTAGATGCTGCCCTGCAAAAGCGAATTCATTTGGTGGGCTTTACCACTAAGATGGCCGATTACTATTCAGCGTCCGACTGCTTGTTCCTGTCATCTCGCGAAGACCCATACCCATCGGTGGTATTAGAAGCAATGTGTGTCGGAGCACCTGTTGTGTTGTTTAAAGAAGCAACTGGTTTTGATGCATTGATGTCTAAATATGGTCAGGTGGTTGATCGTAATGATGTTGCACAAATCAACCGGTCCATCGTGCATTGCTTATACAACGATTCAAAAGCCGAGAAAGAAGCGCGTGCTAAATACGTTGCGGAGGAATGCCGATTTGATGACTATTGCTTCGACTTGATTCAAATGCTTAACCCTGAGTTGAAGAAGGTGTCGGTAGTGGTGCCTAACTACAACTACGAAGAGTACATGCCGACGCGATTGAATTCTGTATTTGATCAAACCTATCCCATTTTTGAAACTATCGTGTTAGACGATTGTTCGAAAGATGACAGTGTGGCTGTAATAGGTGATGTGGCTGAGGATGCGAATCGCATAGTTGAGCTAATTGAAAACGAGAACAATAGCGGCAATGTATTCCATCAATGGAAGAAGGGTATGAAGGCCAGCCGTGGTGATTTCGTCTGGATTGCAGAAGCTGATGACTTGGCAGAGCCCGAGTTTATAGCTCGCTCACTCGAATCGTTTTCAGAAGATACGGCCATGAGCTTTACCAATTCAAAGCAGATTGGTACCAAAGATGAGCTGCTGGCGAAGGACTACAACTATTACTACCGGTTGGTGGATGCTGGGCTGTTTCAGAACGATTTTCGTCTTGAAGGCCAGGACTTTATTAAACGTGCCATGTCGATTCGCAATGTGATCATGAATGTAAGTTCTGTCATGTGGAAGCGAGAGATGCTCGATGAAGCACTCGATACCTTGGGCGAGGACTTGTTTGATCTACGTTTGGTGGGCGACTGGCGTCTGTATTTGGAAGTGCTGGCGCATGAAGGCCGCTCGATTGCATACATTTCAGATTCATTGAATGTGCATCGTCGACACGATGAGAGTGTCACGCACTCACTCGACACAGATGCGCACCTAAGAGAAATAGAGGGCATACACAGCTTGGTAACCAAGCGTGTAGACCCGGACTACGCGGTAGCTCGTGAGATGGAGGATTACATCGAAGAGTTGCGAACCCAGTTTGCGCAAAAGCCTGCGAAAGGTAAAAAAGCTGCGTAGCGCTAAAAGAATGAGGTAAGGAAAACGAATGACTACTTTAAATGCGAATGGTTCGGTTAGACCAGATATCTTTATCACTGGCGTGATGAAGGGTGGAACTACCATCCTGCACGATTACATCTGCACCCACCCTGGTATTCAAGCTGGTTCAGCGAAAGAGATCCATTACTTTTCGCTGTTCTATGACAAAGGCCCAGATTGGTATTCAAGCCACTTTACGGAAATTCCGGAAAATTGCCGTAGTATTGATGCAAGCCCGACGTATTTTGATACGACAACAACTGCGCAAATTCCACGACTTATGCGCGCCTATGCGCCCGATCCGCGCGTGATTGTTATTACACGTGACCCGATCATCCGTGCGATTTCCCAGTTCACTCATTTAAAGGTGACCACGGCTGCACCTGCGCTACAAGATGTCGATATCGATGAGTTTTTCTGTCAGGACTACCACGATGCCTATCGTCAAACTACCACCATGGGTTACTACCTGAACCTGGTTTTGGGATTTAGTTTGTATACGCGTAAGTTCTTGACCTACCGTCAGGAGTTTGAAAAGCATCAGTTATTGGTGTTAGACAATGATCAACTACGTCAAAAACCCAAAGAGACCATGAAGGATGTATTTTCGTTCTTGAATGAAGACTATGTGGAAAATGAATTATTTGGTGTAGTCAAATATTCTACCGGCAGTTCTTTAAATAAGATTTCATTGGAAAGCTATAACAAGCTAGCTGAGTTCTTATACCCAGACTATAAGCATTTCTGTAAAGAAGCAGGAATACCTTATACCGAAGCGGTGTACCAAGATGAGCCAGTTGCCAAAGTTGCAGCTGGGTAAACCACGGACTCACAGCCCAAGATACTGATATGAATCAGCCGTTAGACAATAGTCAGAGCGTAGCATCCATCGAGCCTACACCCGCCGAAGAGGCGAGTGGAGATAAACACGACGCACGTCCAAGCCTAAAAGTTGTTGATAAGAAAGTGAATGTGGATGATTCGCTCGATATCGATCTGGCGGTAGATGAACCGCCTAGACCGGTCAAGCCAACTAAACCTGAACGTCTGGTGCATGAAGGTCGTGACGATTGGTTGTTTCTGGTTGCCGGTTCTAATCACGTATTAGATATGTACAAGCGTAAGTCCTCGTTCACGCCGAAACGGGCGAAAAAATGGGTTGACTTACTCCAGGGCCGTTCGAATCGATTGGCTGCGAAAGGCATTCAGTATTTGCATCTGCCCGCACCGGAAAAGTTGACGGTTTTGCATAAATTCTATGAAGGTCAAATACAGAATATAGAAGGTAGTCCGATCCATCAAATGGCTGCTAAGCATGCGGCGGCTGTACCGTGCATGGTTAACGTTCTACCTTACTTTGAAAAGCAGGTTAACGAGAACGATACCCTGTTGTATTGGAAAACCGATACGCACTGGTCTTTCTGGGGTTGTTTTTCCGCATACCAACTATTGTGTGCACGTATGGGCGTGCCAGCTAAAACTGAGCTATTGAATTACCCGTTCTCTGAAGGGCCGGTCATGTTCGATCTTGGTGCAAAGCTGGACGAGCCGATTAAAGAGAAGGCGCGCTTCTACCAGCTTAGTCAAAACGCTGAGCGTGTTTATGCGAACAACATCGTGCGCTACAAAGAAGAGAACGATTTAATCAATGAGCCTAGCTTGCACGTGGGTTCATCGGTGGTTTATCAAAACAACCACGAAAGTGCGATAGATAAATGCGTTATTTTGTTTGGCGACTCATTTTCTGAGTATCGCGACCACTTGTTAACCGGTATGTTAGCTGAGACATTCCGCGAAGTTCACTTTATCTGGAACGCAAGTATCGACTACGATTATGTTGAAAAAGTGCAACCCGATGTAGTCATAACCGAATTAGCCGAGCGTTTTATGAACCGCACGCCGGAAGACACGCTTAATATTAAGCGTTTCGCAACAGAACGATTGGCCGACTATGGCGTCGATGTCGACCCGGTTGACCTGGCTGAAGCCGAAAAACCATTGTGCGCCGAAGAGTCGGGGGTAAGCGAACGCGTCATTATGCCGCCCGAAACTTACCATCTTCATCCGCCAAAAACAGTGCAAAACGATTGCGTTAATATCAACAACGATAAGGTGATGCGAACTTCACCGGTTCGACATCTTGAAGTGCGTGATGCCAAAGTATTTTTCACCGGTGATAAGCTGCTGGTGAAAAGTCAGGATGGGAAAGTGGTGTCTCGCTACGGTGTTAGCGATGCTGATTACACAGCACCATCGCAGAGTGAATACAAAACGCTGACCGGTACTTCAATGTTGTTGGGTGATTCCATGGGGGCGCATTGCTACTACCATTGGATGCTTGATCTACTGCCAAAATTGGGCATGTTAGAGGTGGCTGGCACTCCGCTATCCAGTGTTGATCATTTTATCGTGCGCGAAATGAACGGCTCGTTTCAAAAGCAATCATTGGTTCGTTTGGGCATTGATGCATCGCGTGTGGTGCAAACAAAGACTCAAAACCATGTTGAGTGTGATCGTTTAATCATGATGAATTTTGATAACGGCATTAACCTTAAAATGAACCGTTTTATTCCGAGTTGGTTGAAGCACTTGTACCCACCCGTGTATCCAGTCGGTAAGCGTATTAAGCTCTATATTAGCCGGCCTAAAGGCGTACGCCGTGGTGTTGCTAACGAAGATCAAATGCTGCCAATCTTACGCAAAGCAGGTTTTACGATCGAATCAATGGAGGGCATGAGTATTGTTGAGCAATCGAAGTTGCTCGCTCGTGCTGATGTACTGATATCACCACACGGTGGTGCTTTAACCAATATGGTTTTTTGCCAGCCCGGTATCAAGGTGGTCGAACTGTTTGGTCGTCACGTGTATCCGTTTTACTATGGCCTTGCGCAAATGTGTGGCCATGAATACCATTCAATTATGGAAACCGCCGAAGATTATCCGCGCTTGATTCAGTATGCAGAAGCGATGAAAGTAGGATCGGCTGAGTTTCAGAAGAACACACGCGAAACCAGCTTCGACGTCGATCTAGATTTGCTTCAGGCCACACTTGACGCGCTAGAAGCATAAGCATTCTGATAGTCATCATCAGCTTTCCAGCCGATGATGATGCGACGTTTATGGAATGACTTTTACTGCTACTTTGTATGTAGAAGTGATTCCAACATCCAAACTATCCGTTGCGGTAAATTGTAGTTCCCAATCACCCACATGCTCAGCCGTTGCCACCCAGGTAAACGTTCGCGTGCCGTCGCCGTTATCCGTAAAGCGTGAATTAGCGGGTGGCGAATTTACATGCAGGATGGGCGCAATCCCTTCAGGGTCGATGGGGCGTACGGCAAAGCTTAAGGTCTCACCAACAGCAACTTGCTGATCTTCAATCACACGAAACACCGGTGCCGCGTTACGATCTAGCGCTGAGCGTTTTTCGGTTATGGTTATCAAAGCGGTGGGGTTTTGCACAACGACCAACTTCATGGTTTTTTGTACAACGTGCGGTACGTTGCCTGCATCGGTGGCAATGAATTTAATATCGTATGAACCGGTATCGGTCAGTTTTGGAGTCCAGATAAGGTCACGAGTACCATTGCCATTGTCAACAAAGCTTGCGCCTGCGGGCGGCGATACGATGCGAAGCGATGCAACGATCCCCTCAGGGTCCACTGGTACAATGGTTTTACGGTACTGCTTACCGGCTAGAATACGCGCGTCATCGGCGCCCATGATAGCGGGTGGTTGATCACCATTAGCAGCTGGGTTGGCCACTGGAGTCTCTGATGCTTGCGTGGTCGGCGCGGCCGAATTATCAACCAAGGCGCTTGCTGGTTCCTCGTCGGTGGTCTCATCCGTGATAGTTTCAACGTCTTCGGGCTCTGGTGTAGTTTCAAGCTCGGGCTCAGCACTTGGTGCTTCGTCAACTCGAATGTTTATCGGTAAAGTGGCTTGCAAACTTCGATCTTGCACATCTATTGCGATGAGTTCAAAACTAACGCTGCCTGATGCATCACTAGGCACTTGCCATTCAAGACTCACAACGCCATCAACGACGCTAGCAAAGCGCATACCTGCCGGTAGGGTTTCGGCTGTGATCACGGGCGCGACGCCTTGGGCATCGGTTGCTGCAACAGTTAATTTATAAGTGGTGCCAGCCATTGCCGCGGCTAAATCACCTACCGCGTTGAACACCGGCGCGTCATTAGGCCCAGAGGGCGGAGGTGGTGGTATTGCGTCATCGTTATTCGATTGCGATTCAGGTTCGCTTTGGTTGTCGTCATCGGCTGCATTTTCCTGAACGGCAACAAGCTCAGGTTGACTTGCAGGTTCAGGATTTGACCCAACAGAATAATCGGGTAGGTCTTGTGCGTTGTGCGATTTGATTAAAACAACCCAGTCATCGTTGCGCGCAGAAGGAGGCGAACCGATTGGAATGCGTTTACCACCTACCACTGTTTTAGTGTCACCGGCGAATTGGCCATTACGAGGGTTAAACCAACGCTGTGAAAAGCTACCCGATGCCTGGCCTAAATCCAGAGTTGCATTGCCAGATGCATTGGGAAAGTAGATCGCGTAAGTATCGTTGGTAGCAGCGAATACTTCCGCACCGCCAAACGAGTTGGCCGCGCCGCTGACGAGTTGGTCAGCCGGTTCCATGCGCCAGAAGGGTAAGTTTTGTTGCATAAACTCGCGCGCGTAACGCATGGTCTTCCACGTCGCTTCGCGCTGACGAAAATCGCCTGCAGTTATGTCACCACCTAATGGTAACGGGTGGTAGCCGTAATACCATTCAAGGTTGCCACCACTGAAATACACATCATAGGTAATTTGCTTGCGCCGAGTGTCTGCGTTGCGATCACTCACACCACCGGTGTTTTCATCCATATCAATGACCCACTTACGCCCGGCTTCACGTGAACGTTTACGCCAGGTTTCAACAAACTCATCAGCCAATGGTGGGTCGTATTGTATGGAGCTTGCGCTGAATAACTTGTCGCCAACCAACTTTTCGTAGTCACGAAAATTATTAATTTGCGTGTGAACAGCGATTGGCTTTTTTGTCCAATCCAGTTTGTTCAAGTAGTCGGCGTGTAGGCGCAGTTCGCTAACCGGGAAGTCATTCTCTTCGCCTAAGTTCCACTTTGCCGCCAGTAAATAACCAAAGCGTGCAATGAGTTCGCGAAAATAGAGTTTGCGTTCGACACCTAGCTTACCGTTATCAAACCAACGCTCGTTGCCTGGCTCGGTTTCGCTTAGAACAATATTCAAGGCAATACCACGACGTTGTGCATGGTTTAGTACTTGATTCCATTGATAGAGCTTACTGATGTCGTAGTGGGTTTTATTAAAGGCGTTGTTCTGCCCACCTACAAACGGAAAAGTCTCTTGACCATCGCCACCTAAATTCATGGGCAGGAAGTAAATCGAATTAACGCCTTGGTCAGAAAGGTAATTTAACGCACCTGTAATACCGCGACTGTCAAAACCGTTGCTGCTATTTCTAAACAATGGATCATCGTCACGCGCATCGCCGCGATGCGTTGCGTAGTCGTGTAAAAACGGACTGCGATTTTGATCAACGGTACCGTCTATGCCCGCGTAGCCAAGAAAATTTTCGGGACTGTCGGTACCAGATTTTATCCAATATGGACCATCCCGAAATTTTAGATAGTGCTCGCCGGTGTATTCGAGTCGGCCATACTTTAGAAAGCCTGGCGCACTGGTCGATTGCGCCGAAATGCTGAATTGACCTTCTGCATTGTTAATAGCCAGGTTGGAACCTGCACTCGAATTGGTGTCTATCGCCACGTTTGAGCCTTGTCGCATGCTCGCCTGATATCGCCACTGACCGACCTCGTCGGCGGCAAATCGAACCCGCCAATGCTCACCCGTGCCGCCACCTTGTCCATTGCCAGCAAAAAAGCCGGGTACAAGGTAGGATTTTCCACTGGGCGCTGTGAAAGTAACGTCAAGTTTGTAATCAAGGAATGGGTTAGGGGAACGGTCGGTTTCGCTGGCACTGGGCCCGATAAAATCCACTGTAATAGGGGACCACTTGTTCAATTCCCCTGTAACTTGGCCGGCATGTGCGCTTAGTGCGAGCGTGATGCTACTGACGAAGAGTGCAAACTTGAAAAAGTGTTTACATATCATGGATTTAACAACATGGTTCATGAGTGTGTGTGCGTTGAAAATTTCAAATGCATGAACTTTTCTGGCAATCAAGGTGATTATGCTACAAGCGTCATCAAAATGACACTCTGTTGCGCCACGAATTGATAAATTTGGGTTACGACGCCTAGGTGCTGCATGTCAGTGAGAAAAAGCCTCGTGTTGTTCAATTTTTATACATAAGCTTGTGAGTTGACTCCATTACAAACCCCGATGTAGATGCCATTGGCTTGTAACTTGCTCGATTCCGATCATATTGTCGTTACACGCGCCAATGGATTGCGCTAACTCAAAGCTGTGCCCTCGGGCCAGATTGCGTCTATATATAATGGGTTACAGCTGAAACAATCAGCCCACCCTAAATAATCAATTTCTTTGGAAAGCATTTACACATGAATGACGTCGCGTCCACACTTGGTAGCCTTGTCCGCAAGCGTATTTTGGTCACAGGCGGAGCCGGCTTTTTAGGGTCGCACTTATGCGATCGTCTGCTTGCGGAAGGGAATGATGTTATCTGTATGGATAACTACTTCACTGGCAATAAGCAGAACGTTGCCCACTTGATGGACAACCCCGCGTTTGAACTGATGCGTCACGACGTAACGTTCCCTATTTATCTCGAAGTCGATGAGATCTATAACTTGGCTTGCCCAGCATCCCCGGTGCACTACCAGCACGATCCTGTGCAAACAACGAAAACCAGCGTACACGGTGCGATCAATATGCTGGGTTTGGCAAAACGTACGGGTGCAAAAATATTTCAAGCCTCTACCAGTGAAGTATATGGTGACCCGAAAGTACACCCGCAAACGGAAGACTACTGGGGCCATGTGAACCCAATCGGTTTTCGTTCGTGCTACGACGAAGGTAAGCGCTGCGCTGAAACCCTGTTTTTTGATTACCGTCGACAGCACAACCTACGCATTAAAGTAGGGCGTATCTTTAATACCTACGGTCCACGCATGCACCCAAGCGATGGTCGTGTGGTATCTAACTTTATTATGCAAGCACTTACCGGTGAAGACATCACCATCTACGGTGAAGGCGACCAGACTCGTTCGTTTTGTTACTGCCTCGATTTAATCGAAGCCTTTCACCGAATTATGGCAACAGACGATGACTTCACAGGCCCTGTCAACATTGGTAACCCGGATGAATTTACGATTCGTCAGTTAGCTGAAAAAGTGCTTGAAATGACGAACTCTAAATCCAAGTTGGTGTTCGAAGAACTACCCAGTGATGATCCTACACAGCGTAAGCCTGATATTTCGCTTGCGCGTAAAGAACTTGACTGGGAACCAACGGTTAAGCTTGAGCAAGGTCTTGGGAAGACCATTGAATATTTCGACACGTTGTTGAAAGGTGGTAAGCCATCAACTGAAAGCCGAGTTAGCTAAATGAAAGGCATCATATTGGCAGGTGGCTCGGGTACACGATTGCATCCGATAACACAGGTGGTCTCCAAGCAGTTATTGCCTGTTTACGATAAACCGATGGTCTATTACCCATTAAGCACATTGATGCTTGCGGGCATTAAAGACATTCTGCTTATATCCACTCCACGTGATGTACCCATGTTCCAGGAACTATTGGGTGACGGTAGTAAATGGGGCATAAACATAACGTACACAGTACAACCATCGCCTGATGGTCTGGCGCAAGCGTTTATTCTTGGCGAGGAATTCATTGGTAACGATTCTGTTGCGTTGGTGTTAGGTGACAACATTTTCCACGGTCACGACATGACCAGCTTACTCACCAGTGCTGCCGGCAATGAACGTGGTGCCAGTGTATTTGCTTACCGCGTCAGCGACCCTGAGCGCTATGGTGTGGTTAACTTTGATAGTGACGGTAAAGCGCTGGGAATAGAAGAAAAGCCAGAGCATCCAAAGTCGAACTTTGCGGTTACCGGTTTGTATTTCTACGACAATCAAGTGGTATCGATTGCAAAAGACATCAAGCCCTCACCACGCGGTGAACTTGAAATAACCGATGTTAACAAAGCCTACTTAGAACAAAAAGAACTACGTGTGGAAGTCATGAGTCGTGGTTATGCCTGGCTAGATACCGGCACCGGCTTTTCATTGTTGGAAGCAGGGCAGTTTGTTGAAACGCTCGAACGCCGACAAGGATTAAAGATCGCTTGTCCTGAAGAGGTTTCATGGCGCATGGGGTGGATTGATGATAGCCAACTGTTGGAATTATCCAAACCCTTGTCCAAGAACAACTATGGCCAGTACTTGCAGAGTCTGTTGCAGGAAAAGGAAGATGACGCAGTTGCCGCTCTTAGGGCTGGATAATTAAAGTGTTAGTTTTTGCCATTTAAAGAACAAGCCGCTTTCGAGCGGCTTTTTTGTTGTCTTTTTTCGTTAGTTATGTTGCGCTGAGCCTACTTTGGGGTAAATACCTGACCGACCTTCTTCTTGCTACTACGAAGTACTGCTTGATTGGGTGATTGCTTAAATTGTAATAACATCTGTCTATCACTCCAAACAGAGCGACTTAATTTATCCGGCATGGCTCTGTGTACAGATGCCTGGGCCGGTGGGATCACCCAAGTCGGCGAATCATCAGCCGGTGCTGTTACGATAAAACTTTTCGTGTGTAACGCATGATTGATCAATTTGACAATCACATTTTCAAACCCGATACGATCGTTAGGTAAGGTGGCATCTAGATACTGTGCTTCAATCAATCGGTCTAAATGCTTGCGTTGTGCTTTGAGCAAAATATTGCGATCTTTTTTTCTATCGGTAGAGAACTGGCGGTAGGCTTGTGCAATATTTTCAGTGCCGGCTATATTGTTGCGCCAAGGGTAGACCGGTATGCCATGTAGAATCGCGTCGGCAAACAAACAGCCGCCACCGAACAACACCACATCAGCCTTGGCCATAATTGAGAACATATCGTGGTATTCACCTTTGCGCAATCCCCAGATACTGGCTTTGATATTCAGTGCGCTTTGCAAGCTGTCGGCAATAGTTTGAACTAACGGTACATCTTCCAATGTTTCGCAGACAAAGGTCACCGAACGCAATCTCTCCACCGTGTGCAGCACCTTGTTCAGTACTTGCATGTCAGCATCTAGTGCGTTTTCATCCCGTAGATGTTCAGGCAAGCTTAGAAACACAAGTGCATGATCTTTTTCAGCTCGATAAAAAGCATCACCAACCCGTGAGGGCAGAGGCGCAAAAGCGCTGTAATGCATATCGGCATTAAATTCATGGGTGCTAGGTAAGGCTGTTTGGTTGTTCGGCTGGCTTTCACCAATACAGTGCACAACATCGCTTTGCTGCAGTCGACCACACGCGTTAATCGAAATATCGTTGCAGGCAAAAGAGCCGATAAATGTTGGTGCTATGTGAATAACCGGACCGGCGAAATCACCTTGGCTGATAATAGTGTGCGCAGCGGTAGATACTTCAATGACGACATCTGTATCGTCTAAAATTTCGACAAGCTCTTTACTGACCAATGCCTGATTTTGCGCGTTGTCGTTCCCATCTTTTTCGTAAACGAATTTTCGCAACAGCAAATTTTGATTAGTGCAACGTTCAACGAGCTCATTGAGCGCGCGCGCGATACTATTAAGCTGAGCTCCAGCGCGACTGGTACGTCGCAGAGGGCGATCAGCCTGCTGCGGATAAACGAGTAAGAGTTTCATTCTCTGCTTTTTCAAGTTTGGCGCTCCATTGCCTGATCAATATGTCTGCACTGTGAGTTGCAAGGCAACAATCACGTACATACTCATATAAGGCTGTTTGGCATTGCTGGTGGTATTTTTTATCGCTAAGAATTTTCAAGCCCTGTAAAAACTGCTCGTTGTTTTCAGCGATATACAAGCCAGGAACATCGTGCTCTAGCAATTGTGCGGTAGGTGAGCTAATGGTTGGCACGCCAAACGCTGCTGCTTCTATAAATTTTGTATGCGGTTGAGCATAATTAATATTGCTCGGTTGGTGAGGGGAAACCGTGCACCAACATTGCGCGAGTGTGTCGGGCATGTCCATAAAGTCTTTCCACGTCCCGCGTACCAATTGATTTTCAGGTAATTGCTTGGCTGGAATAATCAATGGGCCCTGTATATACAACTCTCTATCAACCGAAGTTTTTAAAAATGTATCGATCGCTTTGGCCGCTTGTGCGAATTCGATGCTCATGTTGCTACGTTCAGTGAAAAAACCAAGGCGAATGTGTTTGGGTTGCTTGATCTCAATTTGATCGTGGCTATTTAGCCAATAATTTGACAGTCCATTGGGCGCCACAAAAACCGGTTGGCTCGGTGCGATCGCTCTGCGAGCGCGTGCGAGCTCTTCTGTTGCAACACAGACTTCATCAAAATGCTGTAAAGCTAAGCTTTGGCGCATAAATGATGCGCGAACCGATGCTAATGAGGTGCTTTTAGCGCGTGATTTAGGTGATTCAGCGGCGAGTGCCGGGTCGAATTCGAGTGCATCGAGGTCGGCGACGGTTCTAATGCTGAGTTTTTGCGCTCGTTCAAGCACGTTGAGCAGTTTTCGGCTGGCAATGGGGTGGTGTACGCTAATCACATCATAGCGACTTAGATTCACCAGATTCAGTGCGGCGAGCGTAGTCACATCTGCCACGTAGCCTGCGTTTTGCAGGCCTTCTGCCATGTGGTAACAGCGGTATCTGGTCGAGCCGTCGCGGTAAGGGGCTTGGACGAATCGAGTATCAGAAACAAATAAAACGTTCATGAATGAGCGACTACCTGTCTAAGTAGGCGCCACCATGGGCGCCTTTCACGTCAGCTCATGGTGCAATTCCGGGGCCAGCTATTTGGTCTAAAAGCGACGCAAAATCAGTCTCTTAACTTGCCCGAATGGCTTATTTCCTGCATTTACAGGTGGTATCTATCAGGGGACAGATCCTTGGCTGCTGCACAACCCGCAAATAAAGAAACCACCAAGGCGCCGCCGGCTCAAGCTGTGATTGCGTCCAACACACCGGCTGTGCCCGTTAACGAAGCAAATGTTGCGCAAGCAGATGCAGAGTCAACAAAGGAATCTGAAAAGAATCCGGTAAAACGAATCGTTGATGAAGTTGTCGCGTTAATGGGTGATATCCATGAGGGCAGAGAAGAGCTCATGGCGCGCGGTATCCCGTTCCATAACATCAACGCGCTTGTTGAATTAGGGGTGCATAAAAAACATGAAGACATGGCGATCATGTGTAAGACCGCTATTGATGCATCGCAAAAGCAATATGGCGCTGCTGGGATTACACCCGAATTGCTCGATGAGTTGCTCGACAACTTAGTAACCTTGGAAAAAGATTTGGGTCATGTTCGTGGTCTGGGTCGTCAACAGGGTCTGGACATGAACTCGATTAATTACCTGACCATGATCATTCGACAAAACCCGGGTGATGGTGGCGAGAAAATGATTAACACCTTTCTTGCCTACACGCTGGCTTGCGACATTCCCTTGCATCGCGTAGAAGAGATTCTGGCTGAAACTACCGCCGGCCCTAAGTCGGTATTGCCACAAATAGCGCGAGAGGAAGAGCCTGACCTTAAGGCTGCATCCAGAAAGCGTTTAATCACCGATGTTTGCGTGGGCTGTGTTCTGGCTGTACTCGCATTAACACTGCTAACTTGATACCTAATTCACCGTGGTTGCTGTAGCTTCACAAGCCGATATCGATACTGCACCAACTGTGGCCGTGGTGTTTTCGCGTGGGATTCGATCGATAAGGCATCTTAAAGTGTTCGCGGATGTTGATCTTGCATTGTCGCCATCCGAAGCGCGTGCACAAGAAGTGGAGCCAAGTTGTGTCTTAGTTTGGGGTAGAAAATCCAACACGCAAGCCGCGTTACTGTACGCCCGCGAGCACAACTTACCCGTGCAATATTTAGAAGACGGTTGGATACGCTCCAGTGCTAGTAATCCCCATTCAAGAACCTGTTATTCAATATTAAAGGACACAACCGGCGTTTACTACGATAGCTCGGTTCCGAACGACTTAGAAAACCTGTTAAATCTAAGTGATGATGAATTCTCTGCCGTGGCGGACAGCGAAAAACTGAGCTATGCAAAGCAATGCCGTGAACGCCTAATCGCCAGCAATATCACTAAATATAATTTCACATCGCTGCAAAGCAATATCATCGCCTCAAGCGCACAAGCTCATCCAACCAAACCTTGTGTCATGGTGATTGATCAAACCCGCGATGATGCGTCGGTTCGATACGGTGGTATGGATGCCAGTGGATTCGAACGTATGTTGCAAAGTGCGGTTGACGAAAACCCTGACGCGCGCGTTGTGGTTCGCATGCATCCCGATGTGGTCAGCGGCCGCCGAGAAGGTTATCTAAAAGAGTATGCTGAAAAACTTAATCTTGAAATCAGTGCTGATGCGGTTAATCCTATCGCCATGCTTAAACGGGTTGATAAGGTTTATGTTGGAACTTCCCAATTAGGTTATGAAGCATTGTTGTGCAACAAACCCGTTGCTGTATTTGGTCAACCGTTTTATGCGGGGTGGGGCCTAAGCGATGATCGCGCACCGGTGGCGCGTCGGATTCGTACCCGCAGCATCGATCAATTATTTTATGCATCCCATATTGCGCTTGCGCGTTACTGTAACCCGGTAACCGGTCAGCCCTGGCAGCTACACCAGTGCTTAGAACATGTTGAGCTGCAACAGTCCATGTTTGCCAAGAATGCGCACCATTTCGAATGCGTGGGCATCACGGCGTGGAAACGCAAATACGTACGGCAATTTTTGCGTTCTCCCGATGGCACAGTCACGTTTCAAAAACGTTCACTGGTGCACACTTCTAATCGAGCCAAGGTGACTTGGGGTTACCGAGGGTTTAGCAACATCAAACCCGAGCAGGTTCAAGTCGCTAACGATTTGCCTTTATTTCGGCTTGAAGATGGCTTTCTACGCTCGATGGGCTTGGGTTCTGATTTCAATGCGCCAGCGTCTCTGGTAGTTGATGGACGTGGCCTGTACTTCGATCCAGCGCGCGAGAGCGATTTGGAAGCCTTATTGAATGATTGTGATTGCACGCCTGCTGAAATATTTCGTGCGGTTGCACTAAAAAAGCTCATCTTATCCTCGCGCCTGTCGAAATATAACGTAGGCACAAAAAGTAACTTACTGTTACCTGCTGCTGGCAAAGCGCATGTTCTGGTGGTTGGGCAGGTAGAAGACGACGAATCAATACGTCGAGGTTGTGACAAGGTTCACACAAACGTTGATTTGTTAAAAGCGGTACGACAAGCCAGGCCGGATGCCTGGATTTGCTACAAGCCACATCCGGATGTGGTGGCGGGAAACCGCAAAGGTGCTATCGACGAAACTGTGTTGCGCGAACAGGCGAATGCCGTTGAAACCGAAGGATCGATCGTTGATTGTATTGAAGCGTGCGATGAATTACATACGATGACATCGCTATCAGGCTTCGAAGCACTTATAAGAGGCAAGCGTGTGGTGGCTTACGGAGCACCATTTTATGCAGGTTGGGGGTTGACGGAAGATCACCAACCGATAGCGCGACGAAAGCGTCGCAGAACGCTGGATGAACTGGTGTACCTGTCGCTGATTGCGTATCCAAGATACGTCGACATCGAGACCGGAGAGTTCACAACACCAGAAGATCTGGTGCAAACAATAATAAGCCATAGAGCTATGAATAAGATCCAATCGAGCGGCTGGTCCGCAAGGCAGTTGAACAAGATGGCAAACATCGTAAGGGGACTTCGATATGCGCCGTGATGTATTGTTACTGCAAGGACCGATAGGTCCGTTTTTCTCTCGCTTCGCCGAAGAACTTAATGGGCGTGGGTTCAATGTTCACAAGGTCAATTTAAACGGTGGCGATAAGCTGTTTTACCGTCAACCAGGTGCAATAGACTACGCTGGTGAACTAGAACACTGGGACGCATTTCTTGAGCGTCTTATCATTAATAAAAACATTGGACGAATTTACTTGTTCGGCGACTGTCGAATCTATCACCGCATTGCACGTGAAGTTGCTGAGCGCAATGATGTTCGTGTATTTGTATTTGAAGAAGGGTATATTCGCCCTAACTTTATCACCTTGGAAGAGGATGGCGTGAACGGCCATTCACCCATGGTCGCTAAAGGGTTTTCGCTTCCCAGAAGTACCGACTCCACTGTTAACGAATCTGAATTTTCAATCAATGTGTTTTCCTTGGTTGCCATCTATTCCATGATGTATTATCTGGCCAGCGCCTACCGCAAAAAACTGTTCCCAGGTTATCAGCATCACCGTGATTTTCGCTGGTTGCCTGAGGGCTTTCGCTGGATAATTTCCGGTTTTCGTAAAATTCGCTATCAAAGAAAAGAACGGCGTGTACTTGGAAACTTGTTGCCTGAGTTTGAAGGCAACTATTTTGTCTGTCCGCTTCAAGTGCATTGCGATATGCAAGTTGTCGTACATTCAGACTACAACTCCATCGAACATTTTATTGGCGATGTGCTTACCTCGTTTTCCAGGCACGCGCCGAAGAACAAAGCGATCGTGTTCAAACACCATCCGCTCGATCGCGGCTATACCGACTACACGAACTTGTTCAACAATTTAGTCAGTGAGCTAGGCTTACAGGGCAGGGTGTTCTACGTACACGACCTATGCTTGCCCACCTTGCTGAAAAACGCGCAAGGCACCGTTGTGATTAACAGCACCGTAGGAATGTCCTCGTTATTTCACGGCACGCCGGTTAAGACCTTAGGCAAAGCCATTTACAACTTACCAGGCATCACGTCTCAATCATCATTGAAAGCATTCTGGCGAAAGTCAGGTAAGGTGGATAAAGATATGTTCGCCCGCTTGCGTAATTTCCTGGTTAGGCAAAATCAGCTCAACGGCAATATGTATAAGCCAATGAGCAAAGAATCTATCTCGGGTTTAATTTGGTCGGAGCAGTTACTGGCTGAACACTCTTATGTGGAGGATCGTATCGACACATCAAGAACACCGAAGCTGCGAGTGGTTGCCGGGCTTGATGTTATGCCTAGCGGCGATGATCGCTCTGATGATGCGAAGGCGGCGTAAGCAAGCGTTCCTGAATCACTGGAGAACCGACAATAGTATATAAAAGCGCCTTAGGGCGCTTTTTTTTGGTCGGTGGTTTTACTGGCGTGAAAAAAAACAGGTGTAGCCTGTGATTGGCATTAAGCCGCGTTCTCTAGTACGCGAATAACTTCGGACAGTGTTGTACGACCGGCTTTCGCCAAAGACATCAACTGACGCTGTAAGGGATGGATGGTTTCGCTAAACGCACTCTTAGCGCCATCATTAGGAAATTGGTTTGTTTTTTCATCACGATAAATAAGATCAAATACGGCTAATGGTTCTGCTGCGCCGGTGTTGGCACACGCATCACAGCCGTGGCTTGTCATAAATTGTTCGGTGTTGCCGTCAGCAAGCCAACCAATCACGTTCTCCGTAACCGGTGTACGCAATTGTTCTAACCAGGCTTGTTCATAGACGTTTAGTATTGCCTGTTCAGCGCAATGGCTACAAATACCGCGTACTGGATGGTGCTGTAAGACGCTGTTGATGGAGCGATGCAGCGGTGCACGACGAATAATGTTGGCGTTTAGCATATCTATCGAATCTGCAGCCCGGTTAACCCGAAGCGTTTGAATAGCTAAAACACCTTGATCGCAATTGTTGGCAATGTGCTCTTGAAACTGTTCCGGCACTGGTGCTCCAATGAGCAAAGCGTCGTGATAAATATCCAATGCGTTTTGCCAAACCGCATGGTGTGCTTTATCGCCTTGCGCGGGTAAATCGATTTGCATGGTTCTTGGCAGGCTGTAACGATGTCGTTCATGCACTGACAACAACTTTAATTCAGGTGAAATAAGTTCTTGGTTAATCGCCAACATCACGTCATCCAGCATGCAAGGGTCAGGGCTCGTGATCAAAACCATGCCATGATTGTGTTTAAGCCGAGCACGCAACTCTTGTAACTGGCTTGGCGTTAAATTCATCTCGTCGAGCAGTGGCGGCATAGGCCGCATGGGTTCTAAGTCGAATTGCAGAGCATCGCCATTAACCGTTTGCACGACCTTTAACGTCACTGCCTGATCAAACGGTTTATGCGCCCAAGTAAATCGTTTTTGCCGGTTTGGAATTTTGTGATATTCATCACCCCAAAGCTGTATTTGCAAGGCTTCCAATGCCCAGATCAACACGCTTGGATCGTCAATAATCTGCTCGTCGAAACCATCCACGCTGCGGTATCGTAATCGCCACAGGGTTGAATCTGGCTCAATGGAAAACTGCTGGCAGTAACGCTGGCTAGCTGTGTCGAATATGGACGCAAGGTAGCGCCAGGCGCCTCGTTGAGGTTTCGCTGCAGTGGCCTCTATGGCCTGATAATCGAGCGTTTCAGGGCTATCTAGCCGGAATATGGGCGACAGCGACTGTTGATTGATGCTGGCTTGAGCCATTAAATAACTTAAAGCGTGAACGTTAGTTCTATATCGGCCCGAAAACGGATTTGTGCAGGTCGCGCATTCGCGCTAAAACGGCTAAAGTGTGCGCCTAATCGAATCATTCTTTAGGTCAGTTCATGCAAGCACCGCTTATTGCGCCATCTATTTTGTCAGCAGATTTTGCCCGCCTTGGCGAGGAAGTCACAAACGTGCTCAGCGCGGGCGCTGATTGGGTGCATTTTGATGTGATGGATAATCACTACGTGCCCAATCTGACGATCGGTCCATTGGTATGTGACGCTTTAAGATCGCACGGCATAACAGCACCCATTGATGTGCATTTAATGGTGTCACCGGTAGATCGATTAATTGGCGACTTTGTGGATGCCGGTGCGAGTTGTATAACGTTTCATCCCGAAGCGTCTGAGCATGTTGATCGCTCATTGCAATTAGTTCGTGATGCCGGCTTAAAAAGTGGCTTGGTGTTTAATCCGGCCACACCACTAAGTGTGCTGGAACATGTAATGGATAAGATCGACATTGTGTTATTGATGTCGGTTAATCCAGGTTTTGGTGGACAAGCATTTATCCCGCATACTTTAGATAAACTTCGTACAGTCAGAAAGTTAATCGACAATTCTGGTCGCGATATTCGGCTTGAAGTCGATGGTGGTGTAAAAGTGGATAACATCGCTGACATAGCCGCAGCAGGAGCGGATACCTTTGTCGCAGGTTCAGCTATTTTTAACGCATCATCCGATGCTGATCCGAACCGCTATGATTCAGTGATTAGCGCAATGCGTGATGCGATTGCCTAAGCGTTTAAAAAATTTGCGAATGATTCTTTGCGCTATCTAATCTGGATGGCGCAGTTCAAACCCTCACCAAATTGAATGCAACGAGTGCCGCGCGGGCAGGCAGCGCCTGCTGGAATTTCGGCAGAACCGGCAGGGCAGGTATTGCCGCGCTCTCCGGTACACCACTTACCATTCGATAGCTCATAGCACGCAGCGCCGTCTTGTAAGCACTGATTAGATGAGCTGATAAGTTGATCACCACTTTTACACGCTTGAATTTTACCGCCGCCAGCGCGTGCTGCCGCACCACTGTAACCACCATCGCCACCTGCGCTTGCGCAACTGGCCAGCACCACGGTGATGAATACCATTGCCAGGGTGGTGCGGATACGAATGAGCGTAGGCGCGAAGTGTTGCATGTCTGCTTGTCCGGTTATTGTGATGCGCGGGCAGTGCGTATTGCTGCCCGCTATTGGCATTAAGTTTAGGACAAAACAGCTAAAACGAAACGTAAATCCGTTTATACAAAGTAAACAGGTTTGACTTCACCGCTCTCGATCTTTCCGCGCCATAGGGCGGGGCCACTTTGATGTACTGCATCACCGGTTGAATCCACGGCCACGGTAACTGGCATATCTTCCACCACAAATTCGTGTATCGCCTCCATACCCAATTCTTCAAACGCCACAACGCGTGCTTCTTTAATGGCTTTGGAAACCAAGTAAGCGGCGCCACCGACGGCCATTAAATAAACGGCCGAATGTTTCTTTATTGCGTCAATCCCGGTCGGGCCACGCTCGGCCTTGCCGATCATGCCTAGGAGGCCTGTGTCGGCCAGCATCATTTCCGTAAATTTATCCATGCGCGTGGACGTTGTCGGGCCAGCGGGTCCAACGGCTTCATCACGAACCGCATCAACGGGGCCTACGTAATAAATAAACCGATTTTTAAAATCGACGCCGTCGGGTAAACCTTCACCGTTGGCTAACAGGGTTTGGATTTTCTTGTGCGCTGCATCGCGGCCGGTTAACATGCGACCGCTTAGCAACAAGGTTTCGCCGCTTTTCCAAGTGGCGACTTCTTCTGGGGTTATAGTATCTAAGTTTACGCGTTTTGAATCCGCGCCAGCTTCCCAAGTAATAGAAGGCCAATCTTCAAGCTTTGGTGGTGTCTGTTGGTACGCACTGCTACCATCGAGCACAAAATGGGTATGGCGTGTGGCAGCACAGTTTGGAATCATCGCAACAGGCAAAGACGCTGCATGGGTTGGATAGTCTTTGATCTTCACATCCACGACGGTGGTTAAACCGCCTAAGCCTTGCGCACCGATGCCCAGGGCATTAACTCGTTCAAAAATCTCTAAACGCAGCTCTTCAATGCGGTTACTCGGGCCGCGATCTTTAAGCGCTTGAATATCCACAGCATCCATTAAGGATTCTTTGGCCATAACGCAGGCTTTTTCCGCCGTTCCACCAATGCCAATACCTAGCATGCCCGGTGGACACCAACCCGCACCCATGGTTGGTACCGTTTTAACAACCCAATCAACGATGCTATCGCTTGGGTTGAGCATGGCAAGCTTTGATTTGTTTTCTGAACCGCCACCTTTGGCAGCGATGTCAACATGGACCTCATTGCCTTCAACAATATCGATATGAATAACAGCTGGCGTGTTATCGCCTGTGTTTTTGCGTGCACCGGCTGGATCATCCAAAATCGATGCACGCAATTTGTTATCGGGCATGAGGTAAGCGCGGCGCACACCCTCATTAACCATGGCATGCAAATCCATCGTGCCTTCCCATTGCACGTTCATGCCGACCCGCATAAACACGGTGACGATGCCAGTATCCTGGCAGATGGGACGCTTACCTTCTGCACACATGCGCGAATTAATCAGGATTTGCGACATCGCATCCTTGGCTGCCTTAGATTCTTCGCGCTCCCAGGCTGCGTGCACAGCGTCTATGTAATCTTTTGGGTGGTAGTAGGAAATGAACTGCAACGCATCGGTTACGCTGTCAATCAAGTCGTCCTGTTTAATCAATGTCATGGCAAAAAACCTAAAAAGTGAGGGTGCTTGTTGGCCACCAAATGGGCAACCAACCGGACAACCCTTAACAAGTAGCAAAATAGTATCAGGTAGCACTAATAATAGCGGCTCTGGCACAGGAACAAACCAAATCCACAAAATTGCCCGTTTACTCAACTTTCGAGCCTTTTTATGCTTGACGCCTGAGGATCATATTGGGATAGTACGCACAAGACCATGGGCAGGTGCCTGTGGGTCTGTTTTTAAACCGCAAATAGGGCTTTTACCTGATGCACGTTTTTACAATGCAAATCCCCGGGCGTTGGCGACTCTAGATCGCGCATAGCTGTATGTTGCCAGTTGTTAGCTGGCCACCCGATTTGTATTGAAAATTTGTCAGGAACCCGATCATGACTCCCAATGAATTCGCGCGTTTGTCCGCGCAAGGCTACACCCGAATACCGCTGCACTGCGAAGTCGTTGCCGACTTTGAAAACCCGCTGTCTACTTTTGTAAAACTGGCGAATCAACCGTACTCCTTTTTATTGGAATCGGTCCAAGGTGGAGAGAAATGGGGGCGTTATTCGATAATCGGTTTACCGTGTTCAACCATCATCCGTATCCATGCGCATCAACTTTCCATTGAAAAAGACGGTGTGCAAACCGAATCGTTCGAACATGCCGACCCCTTGACCTGGATTGATGAATACCAACAACAATTCAAATTGCCAGACATCGATGGTTTGCCGCGAGTCACAGGCGGCTTGGTCGGATACTTTGGTTATGACACAGTTCGTTTGGTGGAACCGCGTTTAGGGCCTAACCCGCATCCGGATCCTTTAGGCAATCCCGACATACTGTTGATGGAAGCCAACGAGTTGGTTGTGTTCGATAATTTAAGTGGCAAGCTCACCTTGCTCGTGTTGGTTGACCCAAATAAGTTAGACGCCTATGAGCGCGGCATTGCTCGACTTAATCAGCTGCACGATCAGCTGCATACACCTTTGCCGCCGGTAGAATCTAAGCGACAAGCTAAAACGGTTGAAGAAACGGATTTTAAAAGCGGTTTTACGGAACAAGGCTATAAAGATGCAGTACGAAAAATTCGCCAGTACATTAAAGATGGTGAATGCATGCAAGTGGTGTTATCGCAACGTTTGAGTGTACCGTTTGAAGCACCAGCCTTAGATTTATATAGAGCTTTGCGCATATTAAATCCATCGCCCTATATGTTTTATTTAAACCTTGGCGATCATCAAGTCGTGGGTGCATCACCCGAAATCTTAGTGCGCTTAGAAGATGGTGAAGTCACGGTAAGGCCGCTAGCCGGCACGCGGCCTCGTGGTGAAACAGAAGAGCTGGATTTAGCCAACGAAGAGAGTTTAATGGCCGACCCGAAAGAGCTGGCCGAGCACCTTATGCTGATCGACCTTGGTCGAAATGATATCGGCCGTATCGCCAAAACAGGCACGGTTGAAGTAACCGATAAATTCAGCGTTGAACGTTACTCGCACGTGATGCATATCGTGTCTAACGTGATTGGGAAACTTCAAGATGGTATGAGTCCGGTTGATGTGTTGCGTGCAACTTTTCCCGCGGGCACCTTGTCGGGTGCACCAAAGGTTCGAGCGCTAGAAATTTTGCAAGAGCTCGAAGTCGTTAAGCGCGGAATCTATTCTGGCGCGGTTGGTTATTTATCCTGGAATGGCAACATGGATACATCGATTGCCATACGCACAGCGGTTATTCAAAACGGTGAATTGCACGTACAGGCCGGAGCCGGCATTGTTTACGATTCCGACCCCGATGCCGAGTGGGATGAAACCATGAGTAAGGCCCGCGCCATTATAAGAGCAGTGGCGATGGCTGAGTCGGGTTTAACGGTTAAACCCGATTTTCTGAAAACTGCTCCGGAGGTACGCTCATGAGCACGCTTGCGGTTATCGATAACTACGATTCATTTACCTACAATTTGGTGCAATACCTACGCGAGCTGGGTGCACAGGTTGAGGTATATCGAAACGATCAAATCAGCGTCGAACAATTACGCCGTGATGACATCGTGGCCTTGTTGTTATCCCCAGGTCCGGGCAATCCAGACTCTGCAGGGATAACGCTTGCCGCCCTCGATGCCTACGTTGGCAAGCTACCCATCATGGGTGTGTGCTTAGGCCACCAAAGCATTGGCCAACATTTTGGTGGAAAGATCACGCACGCAAAACAAATCATGCACGGCAAGTTGTCTCAAGTACACCACAACGGCACTGGCGTGTTTGCCGATTTACCCAGCCCGTTTACCGTCACGCGTTACCATTCCTTAGTGATTGCCCCAGAGTCGGTACCCAAAGCACTGGAAGTCACCGCTTGGACGGTTGATGATGCAGGCAACATGGAAGAGGTGATGGGTGTTCGTCACCGCACCGAATTAGTTGAGGGTGTGCAATTTCACCCGGAATCCATTAGTAGCGAACACGGCCATGCACTAATGAAGAACTTTTTATCCTACGCAGGATTACTAGCATGAATATTCAAGAAGCACTCGGTGCATTATTTACAAAGCGCAGTTTGACCATGGATGCCATGGGTGATGTGATGCAACAGGTTATGACGGGTGAGGCAACGCCTGCGCAAATCGGTGCGCTCCTCGCTGCACTGCGTATGAAAGGTGAAAGCGTTGATGAAGTGGCAGGTGCTGCAAAGGTAATGCGCGAATTGGCCTCTGCTGTGAAAGTTGATCCGATGGCGATTGATATTGTCGGCACTGGTGGCGATTCGACCAGCACATTTAACATCTCTACTTGTTGTGCGATTGTGGCGGCCGCCGCTGGGGTTAAGGTTGCAAAACACGGCAATCGATCAGTGTCGAGTAAGTCGGGTGCGGCTGACTTCTTAGAAACCGCCGGTGTCAATATCGAACTCAATCCAGAGCAGGTTGCACAGTGCGTTAGTGAAGTCGGTGTGGGTTTTATGTTTGCACCCCGGCATCACAGTGCAATGAAACATGCGATTGGTCCAAGAAAAGAGCTTGGTGTTCGCACGGTATTTAATTTACTTGGTCCGTTAACCAACCCAGCCGGTGTTAGTCGCCAGCTACTCGGTGTGTTTGATGAAGCCTGGGTGAAGCCGATGGCCGATGTTTTAAATAAACTCGGTAGTGAGCATGTGCTGGTTGTGCATGGCGATGGTGGCATGGATGAAATCAGTTTAAGCGGCCCAACAGTTGTGGCTGAGTTAAAAAATGGCCAAGTCACGCAATATGAAATTAACCCAGGTTTGTTTGGCCTAGACGAGCAACCGATCGATGCGATTGTGGTAGATGGACCAGAGCAAAGCTTGGCGATGATTCAATCTGTATTAGCTAATGAGGCCGGCGCTGCAAGGGACATCGTGGTTATGAATGCAGGCGCTGCCCTTTACGTTGGCGGCGTGGCTGAGTCGATTGAAGAGGGCGTAAAAGCGGCAAGTGATGTGTTAGCCAGTGGCGCTGCTGCGAAAAAATTAACGCAGCTCGTGAGTTTTAGCCAGAGTCTAAAAGCATGAGTGCCGCAGCTGGTGTGCCAGATATCTTAAAAAAAATTCTGCACCGAAAAAGTGAAGAGATCGCAGAGCGATCTTCTCGATTAAGCGAACAAGATTTACTTGAACAATGCAAAGCGCAAAGTGCACCACGCGGTTTTTGTGCAGCCATGAATGCAGCGCTTGCAGCGGGTCGCTCAGCGGTGATTGCCGAAGTGAAAAAAGCCAGTCCGAGCAAAGGCGTTATCCGCGAAGATTTTCAACCAGCCGAGATTGCAAAGAGTTATCAGGCGGGTGGGGCTGCTTGCTTGTCGGTACTGACCGATGCTGACTATTTTCAGGGTAGCGAGGCGGCATTGATCGCCGCAAGAGACGCTTGCGAGTTACCGGTTATTCGCAAAGACTTTATCGTTGATTCGTATCAGGTTAGTGAAGCGCGTGCAATTGGTAGTGACTGCATCTTACTCATTGTTGCAGCCCTGGAAGATACACAAATGCAGGCGCTTTACATGCAGGCCGTTGAGCTGGGTATGGATGTGTTAGTTGAAGTGCATGACCGGCAGGAACTTGATCGTGCTTTGACGCTCTCCCCGATGCTATTGGGCATTAACAATCGCGATTTACGTACCTTCGATGTATCGCTTAATACCACCATTGATATGTTGGATGCCATCCCGCAGGGGACGACCGTGGTGACTGAAAGCGGGATTTTAAACAGAGACGATGTTGCATTGATGCGAAAGCACCAAGTCAATTCGTTTTTAGTGGGGGAAGCGTTTATGCGAGCACCCGATCCGGGTGGTGCATTGGCTGAGTTTTTTGCTATCGGCTAACCAAACCGGCGTATAAATGGGTATAAAAACCAGGGCACACGCTTGTGCCCTGATCTTTGGATACGACGCTAGCGGGTGCCGTATATAACCATTGTCTTGCCACGAGCATGGATAAGGCCACGATCTTCAAGTTCTTTAAGAACCCGGCCTACCATTTCGCGAGAACATCCCACGATTCGGGCAATTTCTTGACGGGTGATGCGAATCTGCATGCCGTCAGGATGTGTAATTGCGTCTGGCATTTTAGCCAAATCAAGCAGTGTAGAAGCAACACGACCTGTCACATCCAAGAACGCCAGATCACGAACCTTGACGCTTGTCTTACGAAGACGCGCTGCCATTTGTGTGGTTAGTGAATACAGCAGTTCAGGCTGTTCAGTGGCCAAGCGGCGGAACTGGTCATAGTTCATTTCAGCCAGCTCACACTTAACACGGGCGACAACCCATGCGCTGCGTTGACTGTCTTCTTCAAACAATCCCATTTCGCCGAAGAAATCACCTGCGCTTAAATAAGCGAGAACAATTTCGCGGCCGTCATCATCTTCGATAACTACACTAACAGAGCCGTCAACGATGTAATACAGTGTCTCTGGCACATCACCATGATGAATAATCGTGGTTTTGGCAGGGTACTGTCGTCGGTGACTACTCCGCAGAAAAATATCCATCCACTCTACAGGTGGTGGAGCTATACGAGGCGCTAGCATATCCAGTCTCTCTCCGTACTCAATGTTTGCGCTAGGTCACTACTGACCGAGCTATTTCTTAAACCGTCAAACATTGATCGGCCGTTTATTTGAGAACTTCAGTAAAATAGGTGCTATTTCGCAAGCAATGCTGCCAACGAAGGGTAATTTACTGTGCAATCTCGAGTTAAATGGTTGGATCATATGACCTTTGTCGCTGAATCCGGCAGTGGCCACTCAGTCGTCATGGATGGCTCTCCAGAACATGGAGGGCGTAACCTTGGCGTCCGACCCATGGAAATGTTGCTCATGGGCCTCGGCGGCTGCACTGCATTCGATGTGATGTTGATGTTGCAAAAGTCTCGCCAAGCTGTGACAGATTGCGAAATTGAGCTAAAAGCTGAGCGTGCAGACGAGATTCCAGCGGTTTTTACCGAAATAAATGCCCATTTCAAGGTCTACGGTCACGATCTGAGTGAGAAACAGGTCGCACGTGCCGTTTCTTTGTCGGCAGAAAAATACTGTTCCGCCAGTAAGATGTTGGAAAAAACCGCCAAAATCACGGTGACCCACGAGATCTTGCCAGCCGTGAACGGTGAGCCAGTTCAAAAATAGGAAAATTCGTGTGTCTTTGGTGAGGTCTGCTGGTGCGGCTGTAGGCCAAAGTTTAAGCCGGTCTTGCCCTAAGCCCTGGCTAAACGGGTGGGTTGATTCAGTTCTAGGTTTGGGATGCTTAGTTTACATTTGGCCGGACTCTGGCCCAGCCATTGCAACTCTGAGGGAGCGAAAGCATAGTTTTTCTCCTCCCTCCTATTAAGGTGGTTTGCAGCGCGGCTTTCCTAAGCCGCGCTGACTCTTTTCTGTCTTGAGTCTACCGATCGTATTTCCAGTGTCACAACTGCCGTGCTAGATTAACGATAATTTAGGCACCAATTTGCCCCAATAACTCATCATATCTGCTTGAGTCCTGTAACAATGTCCTCTACAATGGCGGGCTAGGCTCAATATTGAGTAAACGCCCGAGGCACCAGTAGTGAATAAGACCACCATCAGCGCAAAGCCTGCCGAAGTTAAACGAGAATGGTTCGTTATCGATGCAGAAGGCAAGACGCTAGGCAACGTAGCCACAGAGGCAGCTCGCCGTCTGCGCGGTAAGCACAAAGTGACATACACCCCACATGTTGATACCGGCGACTACATCGTCATCGTCAATGCGGCGAAAGTGGAAGTCACAGGTAATAAGGCAAAGAACAAGATGTATCACCATCACACGGGTTACATCGGTAACTTGAAGTCAATCAACTTTGAAGATCTTCAGGCTAAACATCCAGAACGCATTATCGAACTGGCTATCAAAGGCATGTTGCCGAAGAATGCTTTAGGTCGTGACATGTACAGAAAGCTGCGCGTATTCGCTGATAAGAATCACAATCACGCCGCTCAGCAACCAACGCTTCTAGAGATCTAAACCCATGGCAGCATCTAGCTACTACGGCACAGGCCGACGTAAATCTTCAACTGCTCGCGTTTTCATGAAAAGTGGCAGCGGTCAGTTTACTGTTAACAGCAAGCCGCTCGAAGAATACTTCGGTCGTAAAACAGCCCACATGATCATTCGTCAGCCGTTAGAGCGAACTGACATGTTGTCAAACTTCGATTTCAACATCACCGTTAAAGGTGGTGGTGGTAGTGGTCAAGCGGGCGCAATTCGTTTAGGCATATCACGAGCGCTTTTGTCATACGACGAAGCACTACGCCCAACACTGCGTGGCGCTGGTTTCCTTACCCGCGATTCGCGTGAAGTCGAACGTAAGAAGGTTGGCCTACGTAAAGCGCGTAAAGCAACTCAATACTCAAAGCGTTAAGCTTTATCACCAACGCCGCCAATGGCTGCGAATTGGTGTTAGTACAAAGCCTCAGGTTGTTTTTAGCCTGGGGCTTTTTTATGTGTGCAACAAACGCGCTAGTTGCGATCGAAGATAGAACCAGAGGTTGGGCTTTGTAGCTTGTGAAAGAGCTTTCCAGCTGATACATCGGTCATATTGCATAAGTAATCAGCAATGGCACGATGGCCATCTTGTTCATACTCTTTAAACACATCCACCGGCAGCAATCGATCGGTGTTCGCCTCGAATATTTCGAACAACTTAACCATGACTTGTTGCCCTTTGTATTGCAGCATTTGTAGCTCGGGGCGCAGAATCACGTGGTCCATGACAAAGTCTTTAATCAGTAAAAGAATCTCATAAGCCTCAGGTGCCATTTTCGCCTGCAAACGCAACATGGGGTCTTCAAACTCTTCGAGCTCGGCTACTTGGATGTTTAGAATGAAATAGCCCACAAGCTTACTGATGGCGTGTTTGCGGTCATTCGCCGAACTGCTAAACAACAACCGGTTGTATTCATCCAGTGATGCTTTTATTGGATTGTCATCCATCTTCGATATTACAGCTGATACCGAGCTCATCCATGCATCCTGGCTAACCAGGCTCAGCGCCAATGCATCTTCTAAGTCGTGTACACCGTAAGCGATGTCGTCGGCTAATTCCATAATGCTGGTGTCAAACGGTTTAAAGCGTGTGCGCCTGTGACCTGTCTCTGGATTGGTGAGTGACTGAAATAAATCCCTGTCTGCATTGTTGAACGGGTCAAGCAGCCAGTCCAGCACATCACTTTCCGCATCATAAATACACTTGGGCGGTGCCCAATGATCAATGTTTAGATATTGTGTGCCCGCAGCCGGCTCTTCGCTGTGCACGGGTTTGTTATAACGCGCTGTGGCCGAATAGAAAGCAGGGTACTTAATAGTGCCGAGCATGGTTCTACGGGTTAGATCGAGCCCGCAGTTCTCTGAGAATTCACCCAAGCGCGCAATAATTCGAAGGGTTTGGCCATTACCCTCAAAGCCGCCGTGATCGCGCATCATCGTGTTCATGGCCACCTCACCACCATGACCGAACGGTGGGTGACCGATATCGTGCGCTAAGCAAATCGCCTCAATTAAACTAAAGGATGGAATCAAATCACCACGGTCTTTATTGTCAGGCTGGTCACGCAGCCACTCACAAATGCCTGAGCCCACTTGTGCGACCTCCAATGAGTGGGTTAAGCGCGTGCGGTAGAAGTCGCTTTCGCCAAGGCCGAGCACTTGGGTTTTTGACTGTAGGCTGCGAAACGATGCACTGTGGATAATTCGGGCACGGTCGCGCTGGTACTGAGAGTCGGGGCGAGTGCTATTAAAGCCGCGTGCCTTATCCGAGTTAGTGCTTGATCGTCGTTCGAGCCAGACGCTCACGATAAACGCTCCTAATGTGATGGGGTCGTTGCAACCGACGTATTGTAAGCGCAAAACCTGTTGTCTGGCTTTTTTGCCTTAGCGCGGTTAGGCTGTGCCGATGGAAGAGATGCTCGATATTGTGAATGCGGCGGACGAGGTCATTGGGCAGGCCAGCCGGGCTCAAGTGCACCGGGAAAACCATATGCACCGCGCGACTCACATTTTATTGTTCAATTCTGAGCAACACATTTTCATGCAGCTGCGCTCCAAAACAAAAGACACCAACCCCGGCCTGTGGGACACCAGTGCCGCAGGCCATGTCGATGCTGGCGAGACCTATGAAGCTTGCGCGGCGCGTGAGCTAGCCGAAGAGCTTGGAGTGGTGGTGGCGGTTGATGCTCTGCGTGAAATTGGTCGTTTAAGCCCGTCCGCCGATAATGGTTATGAATTTGTGCGCATCTACGCGGCCACCTCTGACGACCCAATCACGCTCGAAGCCAGTGAGATCGACGACGGCAAATGGGTTACGCGCTCTGAGCTGGAACAATGGTTGTTGGATAGTCCGGAAGCGTTCGCAACCACCTTCGCCACGATCTGGCAAAATACCCAATAGTTGCTGGCACCATGCCTCCCATGACTCTGATCAGGGGTTGAGGGACTTTTTTTGATACAACATCACGGTGTAGTTTAGCTTGTGTAATCGGTCGATTCAGCCGATGCCTGATGCTTTGCTGTTATGAGTTTTTGTGGAGTTTTAAACATGTCAGATGCATTTCCAACACGCGCGAGTGCGGTCATTATCGGTGGCGGAGTTACCGGGGCGAGTGTGGCCTACCATTTGGCTAAATTGGGTTGGCAGGATGTTGTGTTGTTAGAGCGCAAGCAATTTGCTTGCGGTACCACCTGGCATGCCGCCGGTTTGATCGGCACTGTGCGTGCGAATGAAAGCCACGCTCGGCTCACCGAATACTCCATGAACTTGTTGCATGAATTAGAAGAGGAAACCGGACAATCCACAGGCTTTCGGCAAGTGGGTAGTTTAAGTATTGCGCACACGACAGATCGTTGGGAAGAGCTGCGCCGAGTGGCATCAATGAACAATGCGTTTGGTGTTACCCAGGTTGATCTTGTCACCGCTGAAGAGATTGGTAACTTGTTTCCGTTAATGAAGTTCGATGATCTCATTGGCGGTACATTTGTAGAACACGATGGTAAAGGTAATCCGATTGAAGTGACCACCGCCTTTATAAAAGGAGCACGTCAACGCGGTGCGCAGTGCCTGGAAAATGTATTGGTTGAAGATGTACTAATTGAAAACGGTAAAGTCACAGGCGTTGTAACCGCTAATGGCACGATCAAAACAGACTTTGTTGTTAATTGCGGTGGCATGTGGGCACGCGAACTGGGTAAGCGCAATAAAATTAATATTCCCTTGCATGCCTGCGAACACTATTACGCTATCACTGAAAAAGACGAGCGCATTAAACCTGATCTTCCAGTGCTACGCGATCACGATAAATGCATTTATATTAAAGAAGATGCCGGTGGTTTGTTGGTGGGTGCGTTCGAAAAGAATGCACGCGCTTGGGGGCAGCAGGGCATTCCAGCCGACTTTAGTTTTGATGAACTTCCAGGTCACATGGAAGAGCAGTTAATGCCGGTATTAGAAGATGCTATGGAACGTGTGCCTATGTTGGCCGATATGGGCTGGCGACAATTCTTTTGTGGTCCTGAATCGTTTACACCAGACGATCAATTCCATGTTGGTCAAGTACCAGATGTGCAAGGCTACTTTGTAGCGGCAGGCTTGAACTCTGTTGGCATTCAAAGCTCGGGTGGCCTGGGCAAAGTGTGTGCTGAATGGATGAACGATGGATTGCCACCGTTGGATATGTGGGGCAACGACATTCGTCGCATGTATCCGTTTATGGGCACGCAAAAGTTTATTGAAGAACGTGTAGAAGAGTCCCTGGGTTTACTGTACGCAAATCATTACCCATTCCTGCAATTTGAAACAGCGCGAAACGTTCGCCTATCACCGATTCATCAACGCTTAAAGGAGCACAATGCGTGCTTTGGGCAAACCGCGGGTTGGGAACGACCCAACTGGTATGCGCCTGAAGGTGTAAGCCCCGAATACGAATACAGTTTCGGGCGTCAAAACTGGTTCGAGTATTCAGCACAAGAGCATAAAGCGGCTCGAGAAGCCGTCGCGTTATTCGATCAATCAACGTTTACTAAGTTTTTAATACAAGGCAAAGATGCCTTGGCTAACTTGCAACATATTTGCAGTGCTGATATCGATGTTGCGGTTGATCGTATGGTCTACACCACTTTTTTAAATGATCGTGGTGGGATTGAATCTGACCTAACCGTGATTCGTATGGGCCAGAACGAATTCATGGCGATAGGTGCGGCGGCAAACGCGGGTAAAGATTTTGATTGGTTAAAGCGTCATATCAATCCCGATAGCCATTGCTTCGTAAACGATGTCACTAATCAATGGGCCATGCTGGGTGTGATGGGGCCAAATAGCCGCGCCATGTTAGAGCCTTTATTGAATATGGACTTATCCAGCGCTGCGTTCCCCTTCGGCAAAAGCGTTGAGGGTGAAGTGGGCTATGCCCCTGTGCGAGTGTCGCGCGTATCGTTTGTCGGTGAAATGGGTTGGGAGATCATGGCCCCGGTTGAGATGGCAACCACTGTGTTTGATTCTTTATGGGAAGCAGGTAAGGCACACGGATTAACCCTAGCCGGTTTACACGCATTGGATAGCTGCCGAATCGAAAAGAAATTTCTTCACTACGGCCATGATATTGGTGACGAGGATACACCGCTGGAAGCAGGTATCGGCTTTGTTTGCTCGATGGATAAGAGCATTGCGTTTAAAGGGCATGAGGCCATCGCAAAACAAAAAGCCGCAGGCTCTCACTTTAATAAGCGCTTAGTGCAATTCGTATTAGAGGACCCTGAGCCCATCTTTTATCATCACGAACCGATCATGGCTGATGGTGAGTGCATTGGTTATCTGACTTCGGGTAACTATGGACACACTTTAGGTGCATCTGTTGGGCTTGGTTATATCAAACACACTGATAAGATCAACCAAGAGTGGTTAGACAACCGCAAATGGGCGATTGATGTGGGTGGAACGATCTACCCGGCAAAAGCCAGCATCCGCGCCCAGTACGATCCAAACGGTGAGCGTATGCGCGGCGATGGCTAGCTTTATTTAGCCGCCCAACGCACCAAGGCCTCTAACGCGTGTGTCATGTGATACGCGCGTTGCTCTTTAGAGTAAATAAATTCCTTGCCAACCGGGCACGCATTGCGTGCATGACATTGTTCTTTGCATGCGCTGTGTTCAAGCATACGGTGCGTTGCACACTTATCAATATTAAATGACCGGTCTAACGATACAGCTTGTGCTGGGCATTGCTTGACACACGGCGTTGTTTCGCAAGATAAGCAAGGCGACACTATTTCGTTACGCTTTGTTATTGCTTGCACTTCAGTGAGTGGCGCCGATGTTTTTATCAGCGCACGATAGGCCAACCACGGTCCGTATTTTTTATGCAAGCCTAAGCCAAGTGGTGATGGTGTGCTCCATTGGGCAAGCTCCCCGAGTTGTATCAGTGGCGCGGGTCCATCGCCAGGGTAGAGAATTTTTGCATGTTGGGATAGGTTTGCGCATTCGACTAATTCCATTGCAATGGATTCGCTAAACCGATCAACGGCATCGGTTGCAAACTCTCCTGCCTTTAACCGTGCCCAAAAAACAGGGCCTGCGTTCGCCAGCAAACTTAGATAACTGTCTGCGTAATGGATGCGGCGATCGTTGCTGAGCGTTTGTTGGATATGCGCAGGTAAATCGTTATAAAAAAAAGTGTGGCATAACAATCCGTATTGCTCGAGCGCGTTGTTTATTTCGATTGATTGCATGTTGATGAGTGCGATGTCAATTAGGTGACGTTAAAAATTTAAATTAAGTAATTTTAGTTCGCATTTTTATGTGCGTATATTTGTAAACAACCATGACATATCGGCGTTTTAATTCACTATATTGCACTAATAATAGCGTTTTAGCGCAATTAACTTTCTTTAACGCAGTAACACGTATTGTTTAATAATCATTAGCGCTTATCATGTTCGCAGGAGTGGCGAGGGACACAACCAAATCGCTAAGCCTGATGCATGTGTTGTACTCCGTTCGACTTGTTGCATATGTGTTGTTTGCAATTATGTCCCTGCATGCTGAAGGTTGAAGTTAAGTTTTTTACGAGGATACTCGATATGTTAGGTACTATTATTTCAGCATTACTTGGTGGCGGCGGCGGTTTTCTGGGCGGCGAGCTAGTTCAAAGTTTAATGGGCGGTGGCGCAAGCGGTATGCTTGGTCAGCTTGCTGGTCCAATCGGTGGTCTACTTGGCGGTGGTGCAGTGGGCAGCATGATGGGGCGTGGCGGTGATGCTGCGGCGGCAGGTGCTGCAGCTGCCGGTGGTAAGTTAAACATCGGCCAACTACTGGGTGGTTTAGGTGCGGGTGCGGGCGCTGGTGGTATTGTTTCAGCAATCGCTGGTATGATCGGCGGGTAGTGCATTAGCACGGCAAGTTTGCCGATACAGCGGGAACTAATCCCGCAACCAAAAAAGGGTGCGCTGGTCGTGCCCTTTTTTATGCCCTTTTTTGCCTACAAGTATTGCCTATAATTCTCAATATTCGCCTTCAATTTTTAGATAGGGACAAGCCGTGAACTATTGGTTGCTAAAGTCTGAACCTGATGCGTTTAGCATTGATGATCTTCGCGCCATGCCAGGTAAAAAAGATCACTGGGATGGTATTCGTAATTACCAAGCACGCAATATGATGCGCGACGATATGAAAAAAGGTGATATGGCGTTTTTTTATCATTCCAGTTGTGCAGTACCCGGTATTGTTGGTACCTGCGAAGTGGTGAAGGAAGCCTATGATGATTTCACCGCGTTGGATAAAAAATCAAAATACTTCGACCCCAAGGCTACCAAGGATAATCCCCGTTGGTGCATGGTCGATGTGAAATACAAAAAGAAGTTCAAATCTATAGTCAGCTTGGATGCATTAAAGCAAAATAAAAAGCTCGAAAGCATGACGCTTTTAAAAAAGGGCAATCGCCTCTCGATTATGCCCGTGAGTGCAAAGGAGTGGAAAATAATAATGGCCATGGCTGGAGCGTAGCTTGGAACAGACTGTGCTTGATGTTCTATTCTTAGCCTTTTGATTTTCGAATTTCTGCCATGAAAGTAGTCGATACCAAGCTGGATGACGTCAAACTAATCGAACCCAATGTGTTTGGCGACGACCGTGGTTTCTTCCTGGAGACATGGAGCGAAGCGGCGTTTAAAAACGCTGGGCTTGATATCAGCTTTGTGCAGGATAATCACAGTCGTTCAGCGCAGGGCGTATTGCGTGGCATGCACTATCAGATCAAGCATCCACAAGGTAAGTTGGTACGTTGCACCGCTGGTGAGGTGTTTGATGTAGCCGTTGATATGAGGAAATCCTCATCGCAGTTTGGGCAATGGGTGGGTATGGTTCTTTCGGCGGAAAACAAGCGACAACTATGGATTCCACCCGGTTTCGCACACGGTTTTTACGTGATGTCGGAGACGGCGGATTTTCAGTACAAGTGCTCCGACATCTATGCGCCAGACTACGAGCGTAGTTTGTTGTGGAATGACCCTACTGTCGGTATTGATTGGCCCTTGGTCGATGGTGTGGAAACGCAATTGGCTGCCAAAGATGAAGCGGCGATCGGTTTGTCTGATGCGGACGTGTTTGACTAGCCAGAGCATCCGCGACACACAGTAGCCGGTTCGACAAGCCGATAATTGCCAAATAAATGACGAATTGTGGCCTTTCTGGCTTCAATTGAGCTCTTAAGCTCGTGGATTCGGCTCGTTTCCTGCACCTCTACCAGTAATACCAGCACCGCTTCGACGACCTACTATTATTTGACTGCAGTCCGAAGTAACCGGCCATTTGATAATTGATTTAGCTATGCAAGTACTGTTAACAGGCAGTGAAAGAGGGCAATTGTATTGGGAGCTGCAGCGTAGCAAGCCCAGTGGTGTGTCGATCCATTCGGCACAACCCAGATTAGACATCACCGATGCTGAGGCCGTTGCCCAGTGCATGGATCAGTGTAAGCCAGACGTGGTCATCAATGCTGCTGCCTATACCGCTGTGGATAAAGCCGAAGACGATATCGATGCTGCCTATGCCGTTAACGAGCATGGTGTCGCACACATAGCCAATGCTGCAAAAAATCACGGTGCGCATGTTATACATGTATCAACCGATTTTGTTTTTGGAGAATGCTCAGCGAGTCCGATTAAGACAGATGCTCCGGCAGAGCCTGTGAGCGTGTACGGTAAAAGTAAGCTAGCTGGCGAACAACAATTATTTGCCATTCTGCCAAACAACGCGGCTGTATTTCGAACGGCTTGGGTTTATTCATCGCACGGCAACAACTTTGTAAAAACCATGCTTCGCCTAATGGCCGATCGTGGCGAAGTGGGTGTGATTGCTGATCAGATCGGGTCACCTACGTGGGCCAATTCTTTAGCACAGGCGATGTGGCGCGCAGCTGATATTAAGGCCACTGGCGTGATGCATTGGACCGATGCTGGTGCTGCAAGTTGGTACGACTTTGCTCAAGCCATAATGGAAGAGGGCGTAGCTTTAGGTTTATTGGACAAGCAAGCCATTGTAAAACCGCTGCGAACGGATCAGTACCCGACGCCTGCGGCACGACCAAACTACAGCGTATTGGAGCTCACCAGTACCTGGGACACTTTAGACTTGCAGGCTGCGCATTGGCGCGTAGAGCTGCGTAACATGATGAGAGAATTAACATGAGAAGCATGCTGGTAACAGGCGCCGCGGGTTTTATCGGGGCAAACTTTGTTCGCTACGTTCGCGAGCAACATCCAGATGACAAAATTATTGTGGTTGATGCGTTAACGTATGCCGGTAATCGACATAACTTAGACGGGGTGTTAGATGATCAGTGTCAGCTTATGCACGCTGACATTAACGATACGGACTACATGAAGCAGTTGTTGCGCGATCATAAAATCAATACCATCGTGCACTTCGCCGCAGAGAGTCATGTCGATCGCTCTATTACTGGGCCGGATGCGTTTATTGAAGCAAATATCATGGGTACCTACAGCCTGCTAAAAGCGGCACGGCAAGTATGGCAAATTGAAGAACAGGCTCCGGAAGATCATCGTTTTCATCATGTATCAACAGATGAAGTCTATGGCACGCTGTCCATGCAAGACCCAGCATTTACTGAAGAGACGGCCTATGCGCCTAATTCACCCTACTCGGCCAGTAAAGCATCGTCTGATTTTCTAGTGCGCTCTTACCATCATACCTACGGTATGCAAGTGACTACCAGCAATTGCTCTAACAACTATGGTCCGTATCATTTTCCTGAAAAACTGATTCCGCTGGTTATATTGAATGTGCTTTATGGTAAGGCTTTACCGATTTACGGTGATGGAAAAAATATCCGCGATTGGTTGTATGTTGAAGACCATGCCTTGGGTATCGACTTGGTTCTGCAAAAAGGTCGTGTCGGTGAAACCTATAACATTGGTGGTTGCAATGAATGGACAAATATCGACATTGTTAATTTGATTTGTTCACTGATCGATAAACGTTTCGAAACTAGTCAGGACTTGCGCAATACGTACCCAGAGTGCCCGGCATCGCAAGGCGAAGCATCGAACTCATTGATTACGTATGTGACCGACAGAGCCGGTCATGATTTTCGGTACGCGATTGATACGCATAAAATCCAGTCTGAATTGGGTTACGAGCCTAAAGTGACATTTGAAGTCGGGATTGAAAAAACCTTGGATTGGTATTTGGAAAACAGTGATTGGTGGCAAGCGGTGCTCGATGGGAGTTACCGAGCGGAAGAGTTGTCAAAAGCTGGCTAGAAGTTCTACCAACATGCTAAATAAAAATGGCGCTTTACAGCGCCATTTTTCGTTCATCAGTTAGTTTAAGTTGTTGGTGATCAAATACCAACAAACGGTTGTACCATTTTTCCAAACAGTCCATCAAAAATTACCGGTGCATCGGTTGCTATTAAAGATATGCATGGCACATCCGAATCGACATGAGGCCGATGGTGGTGATCAGCTGATAGATCCGCTATGTCACCAGCTTTAAATTGCCCTAACTCATCTGAATAAGAACCGCTAACGATAAACGTTAACTCTCGATGCTGGTGTGTGTGCTTACTCATGCGTGAACCCGGGTCGAGCGAGAGCAATTTAAACGCGCCTTCTTTTCGGGGTTGGGAGCCAAGATTAAATTGCTTCATGCCGGGACCAAACGATTTCCATGGCAATTCGGTCATGGGGCCGGGCAACAAACGCGCTAGTGGTTTTGGTACACCTTGCAATTGCATTTCGATCGGTGGTGGCGTGGTATCTATTTGAGCCGTCGTTTTGTCGAGTGACAAAATATCGCTGGCGCTAGCTTTCATCGCCACCGCATCCTCATCACCTAAGCTTAAGCCACCAATAGCGTCGGCCAATTGCGACCGTTGGCGGCAACTAGGGCAGAGTGTTAAGTGACACGCTATCAATGTTTCCATCGGTGCATTGAGTACACCTGCGCTGTAGTCTTGTAAAGTTTCATCGGTTAGATGATGAGACAAGGTGTTCATTAAATCTCCTCGGACTTTATTTCCGATCGTATTGATTGCATGGCCAGACGGATGCGGGATTTCACCGTGCCAATTGGAAGGTCCAGCCACTTTGCAATTGCGCCATGCGATTGACCGCGGAAGTAAGACAAATGCAATACCTGTCTTTGTTCTTGCGGCAATTTATTCATGGCCATTTCCAGCACTTGCGCTTGCTGCGACAATCCAACTTGTTCATCCTGAGTTGGCTCTGAGCTGTCCACTTCCAACATCTCGTCATCCAACTCAACTTCAATGCGCGAATTACCACGCAAATAATCTGTGCGTCTGTTTCTGGCTATCGTAAACAGCCAGGTACTGGGCGCGGCTTTGTCTGGGTCGTAACTTTCCGCACGACGCCAAACGATAAGCATGATCTCTTGCGACAGCTCCTCTGCCACAGATTCCTGCATGCCTTTTCCCATCAGAAACGACTTGATCCGTCCTGAAAAATGCGCGTAAAAATCCTGAAATGCATTCTCATCGCGGTGCTTGCCAATGGCCACTAAATTGTCGCGCATGCGCTGTGTTAGCGCCTGAGCGGCTGGGTCTAGGGATTTTGCTGTTTGGAGCAACTGCGCATCCATGGGTTATTTGAATCCGGTTACGTGTTAATAGCGTATATGGATCATACCGGATTGGGCCGAATGTGACCCACGTGGTGTTTTGCCGCGCTTTTCCACAGTGTAAGATAGGTCAATGAATTCGTTCAAGAAAATGCATATTGCGGTAGTCGGGAGCGGGGCCGCTGGGCTCAGCGCAGCGTGGTTGCTGGCAAAGCAGCATCGCGTCACCCTATTAGAGCATGCGTCTGTGCTGGGCGGGCATGCCGACACCCAAATCACAGGCGATGCGGATGCGCCAAACATCGACACCGGCTTCATTGTCTACAATGAGCCGAGCTATCCCAATCTTACGCGCTGGTTCGACGACATGGGCGTCGCCACCGAACCGAGCAATATGTCGTTCGCTGTTTCGCGAGACAACGGAAATTTCGAATATGCCGGTGGACCACCCTTAGGGTTGTTGGCGCAACCGTCGTTGCTTGTGCAGCCTCGCTTTTATTCCATGCTTAAAGATCTGGTGCGATTTTATCGCGAAGCACCCCAGAATATTCCGCAGGACGCCGATCTATCACTCGGTGAGTTTCTTGAGCGCGGTAACTACTCAAAAGCATTTCTCGATGATCATCTAATGCCATTTGCAGCAGCCATATGGTCATCTTCAACCGATAGCATGCTGGCATACCCGGCGGCATCCTTTATTCGTTTTTGTGATAATCATGGTTTACTGCAACTGCGTAACCGACCCCAGTGGCGTACTGTTACAGGTGGCAGCCGAAACTATGTTAATAAAGTTGCACAGGCTATCGGTGCTAACAATATCAAAACAAATTTTTCCGCAGCCAACATCATGCGCCACGATGCTGGCGTGATCGTGAGTTCTGATTCTGGCGAGCAAGTCGAAGCTGATCATGTCGTTATTGCCGCTCATGCCGATCAAGCTTTGGCGATGCTTGACGCACCCAGTTCTCTTGAACAAGAAACATTAAGTGCTTTTGCCTATGAGTCCAATCGTGCCATTTTGCACACCGATACCAGATTCATGCCTGTGCGTAAACGAGCGTGGTGCAGTTGGAACTATGTTGAAAGTAAGGCGATGCACAATAAAGTCTGCGTTAGTTACTGGATGAATCTATTGCAGAACCTTAAGTCGTCGAACAACTATTTTGTGACCTTGAATCCATCGGTTCGCCCCGAGCCCAGTTGTGTTGTTTTCGAAACAGACTACGAACACCCTGTGTTTAATGCCCAAGCCATGCAGGCGCAGCAACGCTTATGGCAGCTGCAAGGCGATGCTCGCACTTGGTTTTGTGGTAGTTACTTTGGCTCTGGTTTTCATGAAGATGCAGTGCAGTCGGGTTTTGCTGTTGCTGAACAACTCGGTGGTGTTTTGCGCCCATGGCAACTGGAAAATCCATCAGACCGGATAGTCGTGACCCATCAAGCGAAGCCTGCACCTGCACAGGTTGCAATCGCGTGAAATCGGCTCTGTTTGCAGGCACGGTCTATCACAAGCGGTTAAGGCCTGCTGTGCATGTGCTTCGTTATCGTGTGTTCTCTATGTTACTCGCCTTGGATGAAATCGATGAACTGCAGAACCGTTTGTGGTTGTTCTCGCGCAATCGTTGGAATCTTTTTAGTTTCTACGACAAAGATTTTGGCGAAAAAGACAGCACTGTCAAAGAAAAACTAGAAGACTACGTCGAGCGCCAGCTGGCGGCGGCGGGCATCGAGCACAAGCCGCATCGAATCCTACTCAGTTGTTACCCCCGAATTTGTGGTTACACGTTTAACCCCTTGAGTTTGTTTTATTGTCTTGATGTAAACGATGAACTTATAGCTATTTTGCATGAAGTGCACAACACCTTTGGTGAGCGTCACGTCTATGCCTTAGCCGTTACCGATGAAGAGCGATTATCGGGTGAGTGGATAAACCAAACCACGAGCAAAGCTCTGTTTGTGTCACCGTTTGCACACATGGATATGCACTATGATTTTCGATTGAACGTGCCTGATGAACGACAGGTGCTTGTCATACGAGCACATGATGAGCAAGGGCACTTACTCACAGCAAGCTATACGGCAAAGCGACACGCGTTAACGACCACCAAATTATTGCGATATTTTTTCACGATTCCCTTACTCACAGCCAAAGTGGTGCTTGGCATACATTGGGAAGCATTGCGATTGTGGCTTAAGAAAGTCCCTTGGTTCTCACACCAGGCAAAGCAATCGTTTTCCAGCAACAACCTCAAGAATCCATAATAAACTCATGGCAGATGTAGATAATCAATCGCTGACCCGAGCAGGTCGCGAAAACAGCGTCAGCGCCGTTGTAACGAAAAGCATTAAGCATCGTTTCGAACAGGTGTTACACGGCTTTCAGGATGGACAGTTGTCGTTAACTTGGCCGGACGGTTTAACCAATGTCTACGGCCAGCGCAGTGAGCGCACCGAGCAAAATGCAAACGTGGTCTTACACAGCTATCAACCGTTACGGCGACTTATTACCGAAGGTCAGATTGGTTTTGCTGAAAGTTATATGCGTGGCGAATGGGATACAGATGATCTGCCGCATTTGTTTTCGCTCATTATGCGTAATGAGCATCGCATCGGGCCTGCGACTAGAGGTGGGCTTTTGGCCCGGTTGTTAAATCATTGGCAGCACTGGACTAATCGAAATTCTCACAAAGGCAGTCAACGGAATATCGCCTTTCACTACGATTTGGGTAATGACTTCTACAAGCTTTGGTTAGATGAAAGCATGAGCTATTCCTCAGGAATTTACGAAAACGACAACAATTCATTGCAACAAGCTCAGCAAAATAAGATTAACCGTGTCGGTGAATTGTTAGCGTTGGAAAAAGGCGCCACCGTATTAGAGATAGGGTGCGGGTGGGGCACGCTCGCCCAGCAACTGGCCAGCCGTTTCGATACTGATGTTACCGGCGTGTCACTTTCTGCCGAACAGCTGGACTATGCGCGTAAGAACAATTTCATAGCACAAAGTAACGATCAGGATAAATCTGCACAAACGCGTTTTGAGCACACGGACTATCGCGACGTTACCGGGAAGTTTGATCATGTGGTATCGATTGAAATGTTTGAAGCTGTGGGTGAAAAGTATTGGGACACCTACTTTAATAAACTCGCCGATGTATTACATACCGGTGGCACTGCTGTGATTCAAACAATTACCATGCGAGAAGATCGATTTGACGCGTATCGAACGCGGCCAGACTTTATTCAAAAATACATATTTCCAGGCGGTATGCTGCCAACCAAGACGCGCTTGTTAGAACAATTTAAAAAAGCTGGATTTGAATTGGAAGAACAACACTGGTTTGGTAAGAGCTACGAGAAAACGCTGCGAGATTGGCGGCTACGTTTTGAGCAGGTGTCGAACGATGTGCGCTCTTTGGATTTCGACCAACGTTTCTTACGCATGTGGCGCTACTATCTTGTGTATTGCGAAACCGGTTTCAGTATTGGTCACACCAATGTGGGATTGCTTAAAATTCGCAAAGTGTAACTTTGCGTTGAATTCCTCACTTTCGATTGATCCAGCGTCGCCGCATGGTCGTATCCACTTTTAAATGAGCAAGTTCTTTGGACTTAAAACATGAGAGATAATAGAAGGGGTTACACATGGGTTTATCCATGCGCTTATCTTTGCGCTGTGTCGCAAGTGTGTGTTGTGCGTTCGTGCTCACCGGTTGCAGTAGCGTGAACTTTAAACAATTAAGCACACAAGGACCTGAGTTCAATTTCGTCGAATACTTTTCGGGCCATACGCGCGCATCGGGTTGGTTTGCTGATCGTTTTGGAAATGTGAAACGACATTTCTGTGGTGATTTTTATGGCGAGCAAAAAGGCGACGTTTTCGATTTGGTGGAAAAACTCTACTACTCAGACGGGATCATAGAAGACCGCGTGTGGTCAGTCAGCATTCAACCTAACGGTGAATTTAAGGCGGAGTCAGATTCGCTGGTAGGTGCAGCTGTTGGCGAGCAAAGTGGTAGTGGACTAAAGCTGCACTACATCATGAATGTGATGATCGCTGAAGATAAGTTCTGGAAGCTGAAAATGAATGACTACATGTTTTTCCAGCCAGATCGCAGTTTGCACAACAGCACTGAGGTGAAGAAGTGGGGTATACGTATTGGGAATGTGTCTACGCAATACTATAAGCACGATGGCTCAGAAACTTGCTTAGCTATGCAAGAAATAACTAGTCTGCCGATTAGAAAATTGGCTGTTGTATCGTAAGTACAATGTTTTGTTATGGGCGGCGTTTATTAGCCGCCCAGCTACTCCTACCTATTTAACCAATTTGGCGGTTACCAAGAAATACAAACGGTAAGGCAAAATTCGAAGTAGCTTCAACCAATACGTGAATCGCTTAGGGAACGACAGTTCAAACGCGTTTGATGCTAATCCATCGACAATGCGTTTAGCCGCATCGGCCGTTTCCATAATCGCTGGCATTTCGAATTCGTTTTGATCGGTTAGTTTGGACTTAACGAAACCTGGGTTAATCAAGCTGAGTTTAATTGAGTTGGCATTGCACTCAGGCTTGAGGGATTCTGCCATATTTATGAGTGCCGCCTTTGAAGAGCCATAAGCTGCAGCCTTTGGCAGGCCTCGATAACCCGATACCGATGAAACAATGGCAATATGCCCAGCCTGGTTTTCTGAAAAGTATTTCAGTGAGGGTAATAGGCAACGTACTACACCCATCAAATTAACGTCATAAGTTTTTTCAAAGTGTTCCAAAGTCAGCTCATCAAATTCTACAGGCTCATAGTAACCGGCATTGAGAATAACAAGGTCAAGCGCATTTGTATGTTGTTCCATTTGTTCGAAAGCGCTTAGTACGCTGTCATTGTCGGTCACGTCCAATGGTAGGGCAATGATGTCGCCACTTACGCTTTGCGATGAGGCTGCCATAGCCTTTAGCGTGGTGGCGTTTCTTGCGCTGACAAAAACGGTGTGACCAGCCTGTGCATATTGGTTTGCTAACTCCGCGCCTATGCCGCTACTTGCGCCAGTAATCCATATATTCATTTTGCTGAGCCTAGTGTATGTTTATGGGTTGTCGATAATGTAGGTAACTGGGTTCGAGTCAGAGCCCAAGAACTCAAGCTTTACCCAACGTTTGTTCTCGTCGTACCATGCATCAACCGTTAAGTCACCACTGTATGAGAAGCGGTTGGTCGCAAGCTGCTGATCGCCAATAGTGATTAGGTCATTGCCCTTATTTGTCACCTTAACACTGCTTTTAACGCCCTTTACTGTGTTGAACAAATGACTTTGTTCAATTGCGCTAATATTCCAATGGTTTGTAGCGTAAGCGATGTAGTCTGATTCTGTACTTTTCCCGTTGTAGCTTAGCGTGCTGTTCGCACCTGAGTTTTGCAATTTGGCCGACTCCACGTTTTTGTTCGTAGTTGTGGTCGAATCAACACTGGTAAGTTGATTGTCTTGCCAAATCTCTTCGGATATATATCGAAACCGAAACACCGGAACCTTCAGAATTCTCACCGTTATTTTAGAGTCGACTGATACTTCGATACGATCATTAACGGCTTTGATGTTCAGCGTGTGCGTGCCGATTTTCTTGCCCTTACGAAATATCGAGTAGGTCGTGGTATCGGGGTAGAGTTTGGCGGCATCGGAAGGCAGGAGTTGTTGTCCGTGTGCAGGGCTGAACGCCAGCCATGCAAGGCTGAGAATAAAAGTTAAGCAGGCGAGACAGTTTGATTTGTACACAGGAGCTACCTGGTTGATACTTAATTTCGATTACGACTTACCCAAACAATTAGATCAGCCAAACTGCATGAGCAGACGCTCAGAGTGTGATCATATCGAACTTACTGATTGGCAATTTTAAATAGTCACTTTTGGATACATAGCTAATACCGCTGAGCAGCAAGTGCTCGCGCGTTGCTGAATCGATAGCTTGTTCGAACGCTTGCATTACCACCTCTCGCCATTGTGCTTCGTTAAGTCGTTCGGGTATGGCTGCTGCGCTAGTCACCAGAGGCAATGCGGGGGCGAAAGCGGTATTTCTTAGGATTCTAACTTGTGGGCAATGTTGATCATAACGTTGCGCCAAAGCCCAGCTCACCGGATCAATTGCGCAGATGTGCGCCCGTCCACTGGCAACGGCTGCAATCGATGCTCTGTGCGAACCTGTGCGGACAGAATCACCGAAGAAAATGGGTGCCTCATCTGATAGCAGTTGTTCGTCGACCAGCAAGGATTTTAATGCGTTAAAGCCCGACTGAGAATCGGGGCCATTGTAAGCTAACGTGCTTCGCGAAAATTGCGCTAGTTCGGTACGTTTGTCGGTAGACGCTACCAGCAACACGCTGGCATAGTGTCCGCCCTCGCTATAATCAACCGCAAATGTGGGCGTTCCAACAACTACGGTGGTTGTAGGCAGTTCAGTGACTAAAGGGTATACGCAGGTTTGTGATAGCAGCATGTCGTCGCGTTGCCATTGTTCATGCACATCACTTCGCGACAAGTGAGTTGGAACAAGATCACAATGTTGCGCAAGAGCTGATTGAAGTTTTGCCCAGAACTGATCAAGCTGTGCACGTGTTTCAGGCCAATCGTACATGGGCAAAGATGCAATCACTATTAAGCCTCAATCTTTGGCCAGGAACGGGTGTTCAACAGGATACCTTTGTTTAAAGCCAAAGCGCTTGAATAAACTTAAATAACCATCATAGACATGGATGTTGTGCTCAGCATAGCTTTGTTCATATAACGCAGGTAAGTAATACCAGGGTACTTCTGGATGATCGTGATGCACTCGATGATAGTTGTTGTTTAAATACAATAGTTGCATTAGCGCGTTTGTTTTAATGATTGCCGACCGATGATCCACGTTCTCTTCTGGCAAATGCTCCCCGAAAGATCGCAGCATTAATAAGGAGGTGGCTGGGTATGCTACTCCGACTACGTAAAACAAAATCGGAAAACCAGTGCTTGCTAAGTAAAAAATAACCAGCGCTACACCGAGTAAGTGCCAAGCCCAGCTGATGGCCACATCACGTTGCTCTCTTGCCAATTTCATTTCACCAATGAACATCCGAAAAACCATAATCGCCGGTCCCACAATCAGTCTGCCGATCAGGGTGTTGTTGAAGTTAAGAACAGCTTTTATCGGGGTAGCGCAACTCAACCATTGCTTGCGCGCTAAAAAATACGACTCAGAATCGTCGAATGGATCAGTGATCAGCCAATTGCGGTGATGTTGTAAGTGCAATATCTCGTATCGTTCGTATGGCACTGCCAAGCCCAATGCAGGAAACGCCAACACTTTGTTTAGCCACATGTAAGGTGTTGGGTGCCCATGTATGACTTCGTGTTGCAAGGAAGAGTGCAAAGCAACGGTATAACTCAATACAAGCACTAACACACTCCAGTGCAGGTGGTTGTGCAGTACCGTTAATATAATCCAAACGGCATAGGCGAACGCGAATACAGCCAGTGTTGGCCATTCAATGCTTTGTTGATCTGTGTTATACGTGGTGTTCGATGTAGGCATTGGGTGATAAGGGGAAGCGTCCGCAGGCAAAGAAACTCAAATTACACGCGAAACTAGTCGGTTGCAATAGGGTTGAAAGGATAAAGATTTATTTTCCGATTTTGCTCTCAAAATCAATGTTCTCAATTAACCGTCGTCGCAGTTGAGTCTCTTGCTCACGGCGGGTTTTCGGTGGCATTTGCGCATAGTCAATTAAGAGCGTCATTACTTGTTGATGAAGCGCCGAATCGCTTGCCAAAGGTGGAAAAGTCAATATAAGTCCTGCGCTGTCGAAAAAGCTTCTATGCCCTAAGCTGTAAGCATGTATTAGGCGAGCGCACACCTTATCGCGCAGTTTGATGGCTGTATTGCTTGCCTCCCGCAAAGCTTCCATTACCGTTTTGTCGATGCTGGGCAAATTTTTAATGGCTTCTAAATTGTGGCTAAGCACACTTGCTGCGATGCCTATCTTATCTTGCATCTCGCCATCGTCGCTGGTCAGCAAGCAAGCTGAGCGTAGCCCGCTACGCGGATTGCTTTTATAGCCGTAGTGTATGGGTGTAAGGCCCAGTTTTAACCAAAACGATAGGCTTTGTTCATCTGCACCAAAGCTTGCGCCCAGGCAAAGCGGTACGGAAGCCGATCTGGGTAGTTGTTGCTCTATGGATTTATAAAGTGCAGTTCCAAAACCGTTACCTTGAATGTTTGGATGCACTGCGATACGAACAATGCGAGCGAATCGTGTTGACAGAGTGCTGATATCGGCAATCGTTTGCGCAAGCAATTGCGGCAAAATCTGATCCGGCAGGCGGCGGTGCTTTTGAACTATTGCTGTATGCAAGTGCGGCGCTATTTCCCCCTCGATTGCAACCAGCGCTGCACCTGTTAATACATGGCCCAGATCTTCAAGATAAATATGTTGGACAAACACCAATAGATCGGTTTGGTCTAACAAATTACGCAGGTCAGTGGGGGTTGTTTGATAGTGCGCTTGTAGTAGCAATCCAAAAACATCGTTGAGCAACTTATCGTTTTCCACAAGCTCCGATGTGTCAATTAACCGAGTGCGACTTCGTACCGCTTGCAGCAACTGAGTATTTGCATCTGTTAGTGGTGTGATTTGTGTTTCCAACAACAGCGCATCATTGATGAAGGCCTCTACCGGGTCGCCTATTGACCAACGAATGGGTTGAGTTGGATTCAACTTTAGCCAGCCCGGTTTGGTGGCATCGAGCATTCTTGAAAAGCGCAAGGCGAACCCCCGTCCCGAGCCTTCGTAGCCTTGCACAGTAGTGGCGAAAACGATTTGTTTGCCGCAATAGAGCAGCCGTTCAAGGGTCGCAAGTGGAATGCCACCGGCTTCTTCGACAATCAGAATGTCGTGGCTTGTTCCAAGCACGCTATCCAATGGCAAAAATGGTAAAGGGTGTCCGGCATGTTTCATCAGTACATCGGCCGCGCTGCGGCGATGGGCAGTTACACAAATGTTGTCAAGTGGGGTAATGCCAGCCTTGATCAACTTATTTATTGTGCGTCCTATCAATGCGGATTTGCCTCGACCTCGATCGCCCTGTACGACATTGACCGATGCCGTGTCAGTTGAGAGCTTATCCAGTAGCGACTCAATTAGGTTCTGCTGCTCGCTTTGCCAAGTGCGTGGCGGTTCTATGTCTGTTGATACAAATAAAGCGGGGATATTCGAAGCACGAATGAAAATGGCTTGCTCGGTTAGATCGTCGTCGGATAGGGACAACGTGCAAACCGAATGTGCTTTTATTTTTGCGACCAACCGAGTGATAAACGCAGACGGTATCCCATCAACCTGTTGTGCTGCTGGCCACATCTCCAACGCAGGTGTTTGCAGAATAAGCAGCCCTCCAGCTTGAACAGTGCCAGCGGCTGCGGCGAACAAGCGCTCATTAAATACGCCATGTGCGTCAAAAACTAAGCACCTGTATTCGCTTCCAAGCAATGCGTTTATTTGATCGGAAACATCACTATTGCTATGCATGTCTGGGACGTGCATTATGTTGACTGTGCGCTGAGTCTCAGTTTCTAACGAGAAAATGCCAGATGGCTCTATAAGGCACTCGCTAATCGCTGAGAGCGCCGTCTGCTGCTGTTTATCGTTGTGGCCAGCTAACACAAGCATCACCCGAAAGCCATGCAACTGGGCAATAGCTAAACTATCTTTTAAAGAAGAAAGCAGTGTTTTTTGATTACTGAACATAGGGCGACAGTGAATTGCATTAATTTCACACGTTAATAGGGGCTAAATCGCTATAATTAATTCATCAGCGACACAAGTGAGAATCGTCGCTAACCAAACCTCCTCCAAGTGGTATTGAAGCAGGGAGCTAAATTGAGCCAAGGATGGCTGACTTTTTTTCCGCATTTCAGCTCAGCCAACTCTTTTATCCATTCAACCCATGTTGATTTCGATAGCGGCATTATTTTGTTCGGTTGTTCTGGCAGCCGGTAAATTTACCGCCCATTGTCGGCGATAGATCACAACATTGAAAGCATTCGATTCGTTTGCGCTAGAACGCGATGGCATAGAATGTTGTGCGGGTCGCAGTTTTTGCGGTTGTTCAGTGAATTGACCAGGTTCATAGCTGTAATGCATGTTGATTTCACGATTGCAATAGACCGGTGCGGTGCTATAATTCCGAGTCGAAACAAAGGTTTAAGTACCCGTGGGGATGTGTGCCGAGTGTGGCGTATCGTTTTTGTTACGGGTTGCATTGAATTATTTTCGTTGTGAAGTAACATCCTTTGTCGGTCCAGGGGTATTCTCATGGAACCTTCGGCTGGTTAGTTGAAGGCTTACAGATTTTACGTAGGTCCGGATTGGAAGCCTGATTGACAGGCTACGTTAAACCATGGCTTGGGAAATTCTACTTGCGAACAATGCGTTGAAGCATCTCTCGCGGTGGTTGACTAGCTATAAACATAAGTTAGATTTTTTACTCTAAAGAGGATATCTGAATGATTAAGAAAGGTCTTGGAATTGCGCTGTTAACAGCGTCTGCTTTGACTATGGTTGCTTGTTCGAGCGACGATGACGCTGATCCACCAGTGGATACAACGGCAACTGCTGGCGATACAGCAACAGCTGGTGACACAGCAACTGCTGGCGATACAGCAACAGCTGGTGATACAGCAACAGCTGGTGATACAGCAACAGCTGGTGACACAGCAACTGCTGGCGATACAGCAACTGCGGGCGATACAGCAACTGCTGGTGATACAGCAACTGCTGGCGATACCGGTGGGGATACTACAGGTGGCGACACCACAGGTGGCGATACTGGTGGTCTAACTCCTGGTGGTTACATGCCTGGTACGTTGACTGCACTTGTTGAAGCAAATGGTGGTTTAGAAGCGCTTAAAGCACTTAAAGCTGAAGGTCTTGATCTGGCTTTGAATGATCCACTAAATGCTTGGACTGTTTTCTTACCAACTGATGCAGCTCTAGCAGCAAACACTGGTCCTGTTAACCTTCAAACTCACATCTACACAACTGGTGCAGTTGATTCAACTCAGGCAACTGGCCTAAGTGGTTCAACTATCACTATGAACGACGCTTCAGCAATTGCGATCGCTGGTGGTGGTACTGAGCCACTAACTATTGGTGGTGCAGCTGTTGTAACTGCTGACCTTATGGTTGTCGGTGGTTCAACTATCGTTCACATGATCGACGGTGTTATCTCAGCTCCTTAATTGAGGTTGATATGTAACATCAGCGCAGTATCCACTGCGTGAAAGAAAAATAAACCGCCCTTTAACGAGGGCGGTTTTTTTTTACCTAAAAAATAATCTCTTAACCTTCAAAGTCTAAACGGATAGCAAATGACAATCGCAATTAGCGCAAGTTTCGATGCTGGCAATATTGAAGTAATCTCGCTAGATGACCCGAACAATATTCGACTGAACATCCGTAAAGACCATCAAAGCGACTTTTTGCAGTGGTTTTATTTCAAGGTATCGGGAGCGGCAAATACACCGTGTCGTTTTGTTATCGAAAATGCATCAGCCACAACATATCCTGCCGGCTGGGCGAATTACCATGTGGCCACCTCAACCGATTTAGAGCACTGGTATCGCACACCTTCGAGTTACGATAACAACAATTTATCGTGGTCGATAACACCCGAGCACGACACCATCTACTTTGCGTACTTCGCTCCTTACTCGCTGGATCGGCTTAACTCGTTTATTGCTTTGTGTGCGAATCAACCGATGGTACGCATGCAAACATTGGGTACAACACTTGATGGGCGTGATCTGGATTACTTGCAGTTAGGTAGTTTGAGCGATACAGCGAACCAAGCCGACCGGCCACAAATTTGGTGTATCGCTCGGCAACATCCTGGTGAGAGTATGGCGTCTTGGTGGGTAGAGGGCTGGCTAGAGCGCTTGCTCGATGAAACCGATGCCACAAGCCTAGCCTTGCGTGATTTGGCGGATATTCATATTGTGCCGAACATGAACCCCGATGGTTCTTTTCGTGGACACTTGCGCACGAATGCCTGTGGTGCAAACTTGAATCGAGAGTGGGCAGAGCCGAGTATGCAGCGCAGCCCGGAAGTGTTTTTAGTGCAAGAACATATGCGTAAAACCGGCGTTGATCTCTGCTTGGATATCCATGGCGATGAGGCTTTGCCGTATAACTTTATTGCGGGTACGGAAGGGGTAGAGAGCTGGACGGAGGCGCGTGACCAACAGCTCATTGGCTTTAAGCGAACCGTGGCTTCATTGAACCCAGATTTTCAAGTCGAGCATGGCTACCCAAGGAACAAACCCAACAGCGCCAATTTAAGTTTTTGCAGTAATAGCGTGGCACAAACTTATGGGTGTCCGGCCTACACCTTAGAGATGCCGTTTAAAGACACGGCGAATCGACCCATGCCCGAACTCGGTTGGTCGCCAGAGCGTTGTGTTGCTTTGGGCCGAACATTTGTCGATGCCGTTTATCTAGCGATGTGTGACCGACTGCTGTAGGCGCTAGATTTTACTGAAAAGCTGTTTCGAAAAAGCTACGTAGCTTTCTGGAGTGCAAACGCTCAGGTCCCATGGCTGCGAGTTTTTTTAAAGCAAGCATGCCGATTTCAAGGTGTTGTGAGACTTGATCTTGATAAAACTTTGATGCCATGCCCGGTAGTTTGAGTTCACCTTGCAAGGGTTTATCGGATACGCACAATAGAGTTCCGTAGGGTACGCGTAATCGAAAACCGTTAGCAGCAATTGTGGCTGATTCCATATCCAATGCAATAGCGCGTGATTGTGAAAGCCTGCGTACAGGTTCGCGTTGATCTTGTAGTTCCCAATTGCGATTATCAACCGTTGCAACCGTACCTGTGCGCATGATGCGTTTTAAATCATAGCCTTCAAATCCGGTTACTTCAGCCACGGCAGCCTCTAGTGCTTGCTGAATTTCTGCCAGAGCGGGGATGGGCACCCATACTGGAATGTCGTTGTCCAACACCTTATCTTCTCGTACATAAGCGTGAGCTAATACATAATCGCCCAAAGCTTGAGAGGTACGAAGTCCCGCACAATGCCCGAGCATAAGCCATGCATGTGGGCGCAGCACAGCAACGTGATCGGTGATGGTTTTAGCGTTCGAAGGGCCGACGCCGATATTGATCAATGTGATGCCGCGACCTTTGTGCCCAATTAGATGGTAAGCCGGCATTTGTGGCAGTTGCTTCAGCGGCTCGCCTTCGGGATGGGTTGAGCCGGATGCGGTTATGACATTGCCAGGTTCTACAAACGCAGAATACGGACTATCACCCGATTCCATCATGTCTTTGGCCATGCGACAGAATTCGTCAATATAAAACTGATAGTTGGTAAACAGCACGTAGTTTTGAAAGTGCTCAGGATTGGTGGCCGAGTAATGCATAAGCCGGTGCAGAGAATAGTCGACCCGTTGTGCTGGAAAAGGCGACAACGGATTTGGCACACCTGGCGCAGGTTCGTAGGTGCCATTAACGATGTAGTCGTTTACATGACCTATGTCCGGTACATCGAAAGCATCACGCAACGACACGCTAATATCCGCTTCGCTATCAGCCACCACTTTGGTGCCAGGCGCTAACGCGAAATGCAACGGTATAGGTATGTTTGATTCGCCGATTTCTATGGGCAGCTCATGGTTGTTGATCAGCAGCCCGAGTTGGTGCCGCAAATACCCACGGAACAATTCAGGTTGGGTGACGGTTGTTGAATATTGCCCAGGTTGGTTAACGTGCCCATACGATAAACGTGAATCTATACGGGCATGGGTGTCGCTCTGAAAACGAATTTCTGGGTAATACGCACGATGCCTGCCGTAGGGCAAGCTGCCTTTTAAATACTGATCGAATGCGGAACGCAAAAATCGAGTATTACGGTCATAAATCTCAATTAAACGATCAACGGCCGCTGTGGGATCGGAAAAGGCTTTTGCAGTGAAAGCCGGTGGGGTGGTGTTTGAATCAACCATAGATAAACTCGCTTTCGCAAGAAGTATAACACGCGCACAAAACAATGCACCATGATCAACTGCTACAAATTGCTTGGCTTGGTCGGATGTAATCGGTACAGCAGATAGATGAACGAGGCCACACCGGCAATCAGATACATTGGCGTCAAAGAATCAACCCCTGTTTGTTTAGATAAGCCCAAAACAAGAGCGATGATGATGAACCCACAACCAAGGTAAAACTGAGATTGGTAGCTTTTAATCACCAAGTACTCAACCCCATTGTTGGCCTGTGCAATATCGAAAAATCGTTTGTTAAAAGCCAATCGAAAAAACGATGAACAAAAAGTGATAAGCAGTAATAGCAGCATCAAAACACTGGATGATAATTCGTTACTAACAAAGCAACGCATAATCCAAGATGCTGCATATAAAAACACAGCCACGCGGAATACCAAACCCACAGCGATGGTATCGATGGTATTTTTAATTAAATAAAATAATAAACCAAACAACAAAGCTAACACGACCACGATCACACCAAAGCGTGTGTAGTTTTCATCAGCCAACATAAACAAGGACAGTGTCCAGTAGTGACTTTCAAGAAACAGGAAAAAACCATCCACACCAAACACCCAGCGCGAATGGTGTTTGTCGTCATAGCCTAATGCTTTAACGAATCCAACTGCAGTTGTGTCATGCAAGGGCTGAGTTTGTGCATGGCGGTAAAACCACCAAGCACTTAGCGCACTGATTATGGCAGATAGTGCTAGTAGCCAAGGTAGTCCGCCGGCCTCAAGCGACCAGCCACCGATAAGAATGCCGATTTTGAGAAACACCGTGACAAATATCTGGAAATTTCCGTATCGTTTACCTGTGTCGTTTCGCCCGAGTAATTGTAGAAACAAGGTGCGCTGGGTCGTCCAGAAAAAACCGTTATACAGCCCATTTGCGATTCCCAGTACAACAATGGCGAGAGTGGCTGAACTGGCAAAAAAGGTTGTGGCAACCAACAAACACTCGAGCGCAAAGGTCAGCCCCATCAGGCTGCGCAAGGATAAGCGTCGACTGACCCGTTGCCAGGCTGATAGTGCTGCACAGAAACTCAAACCCGACACGCCAATCAATAGCGTTATGTCGGCAAGATTTAAACCTAATCCCCACAAGAAAACCGGTAAGTAAAATGGCAATAAGCCGATCAGTAGCGAATGGCTACCAAGAAACTGGTAAAACAGAAAAGGCTTTGTCGTGTTATCCAACGAAATTAAAATGTGTTGGTATCGGTGACGGCCAGAGCATCCATCTTGTCGTAGAACGGCTGCAAATCATCAACCGCACCATAGCGAGGTTTTTCGTGCATACGGGTATACGGGCGAGAATTTACTTCCAGGAAAATACATTTTTGTGTTGTGTAGTCTTGTTCAATACCGTGTTCAAAAATGACATCAATACCAAACAGGCTTGCGTCAAATTGTTTAACGACATTGCGAAAAAGCGTTTTGTTTATTTCAGGAACATCGTTTTGATCTATGGTTTCAACAACGCCGCCAGGTGCCAAAGCTACACGGTTGAACAAATAAATGCGCTCATCTTTGCCAGGGACGCTGTCAAAGTTCAAGCCATGCTTGGCTAGGTACGCACTCACGTCGGGTGATTTTTTGATCGGGTAAATGGTTGGGTGCAAATCCATTTCTTTACGCACTGCGTTTTCCGAATCAATTAGATCACCGATACTGTGTTGTCCATCGCCATCAATAAACGGTGGATAACGACGAATAATGGAAACGATTTGGTCTTGGGTTGCCAATACCCGGTAGTTAGCGCCGTGTAGGTACTGCTCAATGACGCTACTTGGCCACCACACCTTAACCATCAGTGCTGCTTTCCACAGTTCTTTGTTGTTGGTGATAGGGAAGTGACTGCCACGCGAGAATCCGCTGACATTGGGTTTGATGCACAACGGAAAGCCGTGCTCTTGTGCAAATTTCTGTGCGCTGAACGGGTTTATAAAAATTTGACCACGTGCGTGTGGTACATCGTTCTTGGCAAACATCGCTCGCGCTTGTTCTTTGGAGCGGCTGCTTTTTCTAACGGCTAAAGAATTATAGTTACTGCAACCATCCATGAATCGCTTGCTGATCCATTTGTAGATCAGCTGCTTAATCTTCTTCACTTGGTTGCCTTGCCTATGTGGTCTGCTTACAACGGAGACGAACGTCTAGCGGCAGTTTTGTTGATACTGCGCATAGGCGTACTTTTACGACGGCCGTACAACATCATGCGAGTAAAGATAGCCGGCGGCTTCTCTACGGGCTTGATCGCTTTTGTTGCCAATGCAAGGCTCATCATGGCTCGGCGGATAAAGTTCAAACGCACACGCCAGCTGTAACTTGAATCGAGCAGGTTGATGGGCATGGGTAGAAACAAATTGATTTCTATGACATGGAATTTGCCAGCCACTAAATCATCGAGTGAGTCAGCTCTGACGCTCATGCGGGAAATCGCAAACTGACCAACTTCGTCCAAGTAGCCACCGAGCACACTTAAGTTATCGCTGCTGAAACTCTTCGAGATATCGACATAACGTGTGTTGGTGTTGTACTTACTGTTTATCGGGTAGGACTCGGTATTGTTCACGGCTTCGGTTACGGTGACCACGTCGTGCTCACCGTCGTGCTTTGACACGTCGATGCTGAAAATTTCGAATTCACGCGCACCAGGTGCACCGTCTTGAATAATGTACTTTTGTTCGCCGTCTTGTTCTTGCACACGTTGACGAATACCTTGTAGCTGCTCGAAGTTGTCTGCGCGATGAATACCGTGTGCGTTTTGACCCCATTCGGGCTTCATAAAAACAGGATAGCGCTCTGGAACAACGGATTGATCGTCGGGAATTTGGTGCAAGCGCCAGCGATCAGGGATAAGAGCGTCGATAGAGAGTTTTGAAAAAATACCTTGGTCTTTTGAAAAGTAACGCGCGTTAAGCTGGAAGTATTTCCAGGGGGCTGCACCGACTCGCAGGCAACAGGCAATATAGGTCAATATTAGAATAAGCGTGATGTGCATCTTGAACCGACTTTTTTATCCTGCGTAAAAATTTTTCGCGCCTTGGCGCCCCTTATTTTACATTGGTAACAATGGCTTGCGCTACACAACAGTTTAAAAATGAGAGCGTCGACCCGTTACAACAACACCATGTGAGAGTTTGAATTGCCTTATTGGTTCCATGGTTATTGGTTGGGTTCCCGTATTGTTAGAAAACCGTCCCTTTGTATGAGCTCAAAATGCCGCAAAAAAGTCATACCAAGTAATCCTACCTCCCCATCCATAGACGAATTTATGCTTCCGCGCACGTTTTTTAGCGTCAGTTGACCTATGGAGAGCTCGTCAATCGTGGTTTCGTAGACGGTGACCACGCCATTGGCGGTAAGTGCCAAACCTTCAGAACCGTACTCCAGGCCCAGTTTTTCAGCCATTTCTCCGGTGATGCTGACATCCGTGGCCCCGGTATCCACGATAAAAGCGACGGTTTCGCCGTTAATTTCACCCTTCACCAAGTATTGGCCCCACTTGTCGAGCTCGAGTCCGATGCTGCGCCTACCATCGGGCGCTGTGAAATTCATGGGAATTTGGCCGCGCGAGCGTTTCTCCATCCATTTTTGGCCAAAGTAGGTTGCAAAGGCCAAGATCAAGAGCCAGAACCCGATAATCATCCATTTGCCGATGTTCGACGAGCTTTCCGTCGAACCGTGTTCTGGTTCATGACTCATATGTATCAGATCTCACCCTATGGCCTTATTTTTGGATACAATTGCGGGTTTACCGCCGATGGCTTTCAATTTCTTGGGCGACGCCTATGATTATGGGTCGTCGGCCCCCATATTGCCTGACGATTTTCCAAAATTTTTCCGTGAGTACCGACATGACTGACCTTTCGCACTACCGCAACATCGGCATATTCGCCCACGTTGACGCGGGTAAGACCACTACAACTGAGCGAATTCTGAAACTAACCGGCAAAATTCATAAAACCGGTGAAGTGCACGATGGTGAAGCGACTACCGACTTCATGGAGCAGGAGCAGGAGCGTGGTATCACAATCCAGTCCGCTGCAACCAGTTGTCAGTGGGACGGGCACCGTCTGAATATCATTGATACCCCAGGACACGTTGACTTCACCATCGAAGTTTACCGTTCACTTAAAGTACTTGACGGTGGCGTCGGTGTTTTCTGTGGCTCTGGTGGTGTAGAACCTCAGTCGGAAACTAACTGGCGTTATGCAAACGAATCAGAGGTTGCGCGAATCATTTTCGTCAACAAGCTTGATCGTATGGGTGCTGACTTCTACCGCGTTGTCGATCAAATCGAAAATGTATTGGGTGCTAAGACCATCGCCATGACGCTACCAATTGGCACAGAAGACGATTTCGTGGGTGTTGTTGATCTACTCGAAGAAAAAGCCTACATCTGGGATGACTCAGGTAATCCTGAAGCCTACAAAGTAGAAGACATTCCTGCTGACATGGTCGAATTGGCGGCCGAGTGGCGTGAAAAGCTGGTTGAAACTGCACTTGAGCAGGACGACGAAGCGATGGAAAAATACTTTGAAGGTGAGATTCCAGATATTCCAACTCTGAAAAAGTGTATTCGTAAGGGCACTATCGCTTTGGATTTCTTCCCAACGTTCTGTGGTTCTGCGTTCAAAAACAAAGGCGTTCAAAACGTATTGAATGGCGTTGTTGACTACCTACCCGATCCTACTCAGGTTAAACCACAACCTGAAATGGATTTAGAAGGTAATGAGACGGGTAACTTTGCGATTGTAGATCCAGCGGGTCCCATGCGCGCATTGGCATTCAAAATTATGGATGACCGATTCGGTGCACTGACTTTCTTGCGTGTTTATTCGGGTACCTTGAATAAGGGTGACACGGTCGTGAACACCTACACGGGTAAGAACGAGCGTATTGGTCGAATCGTAGAAATGAGTGCGGATGATCGTATTGAGCTTGAATCTGCAACAGCGGGTGATATTTGCGCTGTGTTGGGTATGAAGAATGTTCAAACGGGTCATACATTGGCTGATGCGAAGAACCCAGCAACGCTAGAACCGATGGTCTTCCCTGATCCTGTTATCTCGATTGCGGTATCACCGAAAGATAAAAGTGCATCGGAAAAACTAGGTGTTGCACTGGGTAAGATGATCGCTGAAGATCCTTCGTTCCGCGTTGAAACCGATGAAGACAGTGGTGAAACCATTCTTATGGGAATGGGTGAGCTGCACTTAGACATCAAGATTGATATCTTGCGTCGTACACACAGTGTTGAAGTTGAGGTGGGTAAGCCACAAGTGGCCTACCGTGAAACGATCACACAAGAAACTGAAGACACCTACACCCACAAGAAGCAATCGGGTGGTTCTGGTCAGTTCGGTCGTATCGACTACATCATCACACCGGGTGAGCCAGGTACTGGTTTTGAATTCGAATCGAAGGTTACTGGTGGTAACGTTCCTCGTGAATTCTGGCCTGCGGTTGAGAAGGGCTTTAAGAACAGCATGGAAGAAGGCGTGTTGGCCGGCTACCCTTGCTTGGACTTCAAAGTGACTTTGATGGACGGTGCTTTCCACGCGGTGGATTCATCGGCAATGGCATTTGAAATCGCCGCAAAAGCCGCTTACCGCCAAAGTATCCCAAAAGCGGGTCCGCAGCTTATAGAACCTGTGATGAAGGTTGATGTGTTCACGCCAGACGATCATGTGGGTGATGTTATCGGTGACTTGAACCGACGCCGTGGCATGATCAAAGATCAGCAAGCGGGGCCAACCGGTGTTCGTATTAAGGCGGATGTGCCATTGTCTGAGATGTTTGGTTACATCGGTGACCTGCGTACCATGACTTCAGGTCGTGGTCAGTTCTCGATGGAATTTTCTCATTACATGCCGTGTCCGAAGAACGTGGCTGAAGTGGTTATCAAAGAAGCACAGGAACGCAACAACTCGTAACGCGTAGGGGTTCGATTCTGGTTTGAAAAAAGCGTCCTTTTTAGGGCGCTTTTTTTTGGCTAGGATATTTCTGTTATTGTTCAGCTCAGCGACAATTACTTATTGAATAAATCGCCTTCATTGTTATGCGAACGAAAGATGAAAACAAGCGCTTAGCGATCAGAGACGCGGCGATCTTAGAAGTGGTAGAGGGTGGGCTGTCGGGGGCAACCATCGCCGGCATTGCCACTCGCGCTGAACTTTCTCAAGGTACTCTGTATTTGTACTATCCCAATAAAGACGCGCTCATTTCCCAAGTTTATGTTGAAATCAAATTGATGGTGCGCGATGTGGTGATGTCGCACTATGACGACACCGCATCATCAACCACCAACATACGTAAAGTCTGGTTTGCGTTACTCGACTTTGCGCTCACATACCCCGGTCGCTTCGCGTTTGCCGAAACCATTGCCACCCAAAGTCCAATGATGGACGAACCGGAGTTGGTGAAGGTCGAAGCAGAAATGAAATCGATCATCACGCGTGCCATAGCCGATGGCACATTGAAACAAGCACCGTTCGAATCTATCCAGGCTGTACTCATAGCCCCTGTCACTCAGCTATCCCGTTCAATCACGATGGGTAAACAGAAAATCAGTAAGCGCACCATTAATGCCACGTTTGAATTGATCTGGAGTGGCATAGCGAAGTAGTTAGCCGGTGCTTGTAAAATGAGTGTTTACTCATTAATATACAAGGCTAGACTCGGCCGGTTCCATGCTCGAGCCATTCGCTTCAAAACCACAGGGATTCAGCGCCCTACAAGTGGCAGGAGAAACAATCCTATGAAACACTTTCTATGCGCGAGCATTTGCGCCGCGTTCACATTCGGTTCATCACTCAGCGTCGCACAAGACCAAATTATTGATAGCCACGCACACTTGTTGCCGCCGGGCATGGAGCGCGCGCTAAATCCGAATGTTGATGCATCCGTTATCGAATTAAGGCGACAGATGAAAGAGGCCGGTGTGACCAAAGCGGGCATATTTGCAATGGTACAAAAAGCCGACCCCAACGCGATGCGCAGCTATAACGATTTTATTCTTAAAACAGCGGCTGAATCGGATGACTTTTTCGCCGTGCCATCTGTGCATCCGCTCGATGGAGAAATTGCAGTTGAAGAGGTTAAGCGCGTAGCGGCAATGGGTGCAAAAGCATTGAAGTTACATCCTTTTTATCAAGGCTTTAAAATCGATGACCCACGGGTCAATGCTGTCGTGAAAGCGGCTGGCGAGGCGGGAATTCCGGTTATTTTCGATTCGATTTCGGCCTCTGATGGTGGCGCTACAGGCAAGTTCGTCGATTTGGCCATTGCGAACCCAGAGGCAAAAATTGTGCTTGCGCACATGGCTGGTTACCGGTTTTCAGAGATGATTCTATTCGCCGTGTTTGCCAAGGGGCCCTTTTACAACAACAATGTATATTTCGATCTTTCGGCGACAGCACAGATGTACGCAAATTCTCCGCGAACCGATGAGTTGCTATGGACGATTCGAGAAATTGGCATTGATCAGTTTCTATTTGCCTCTGATTTTCCGGTGTTTGATCTCAAACCTGCGCGCGACGCCATAGAGAGTTACGATTTTACGCCTGATGAATTGCAAAAACTGATGCACGACAATGCGGTAAACGTTTTTGGTTTATAGCAGCCAATGCAGCACAATAGCCAACACTTTTCTGTTGCCGGCTATTGTGCTGCGCTATTTTTAGGTAAGTAATTTTTTACGGCTGAATTGGATTTATTTAATATCCAAGACCAGCGCACTGTGGTCCGATAATCCTGGCCCACGCAGCGCGTGTTTATAAGTAACCAACTCTATGCAATCATCCAACTGCGGCGTACACAAACAATGATCATAACGATACCCATTGCCACGTGAGCTTACCCAGCTAAATTCTTTCGCGCTCTTATTTCTACTGCGCCAACTGTCAATCCAGCCTTTGCCCAAAATTGACTGAAATATATGTGTGTTATCAAAGCTCTTGGTGTCCGAATCCTCATACGGGATTCCGCAATTGATATCACCAATGATCATGGCTTTGTCGAACTGTTTAACATCGAGTTGGTATAAGGCATCGAGGTAGGGGATTTGTTTTTTCTTTTGCGGTAAGTGGCCTGCAAAAACAGTGAGCTCATCGTTTAGTTCTGACCCATACTCAATACGTGCACAAAATAACAAGTCATCGTCGAGTGATGTAACAACCGGTGCAATGCTCAATGGATAACGACTGGCCATCATCACTGTGTTTTTACGCGCATCGCTTGAGGCTCTGTGTACATGGGAGAGACCAAGTGCTTTGATGGCATCGAGAATGGGTACCGCTGCCTTGCTGTTTCGAAATTCCTGTAGCACTGCGATATCTGGCTGCAACGCCTGAATGGCATCTGCAATGTCGTGACTACGCTTGCCACCGCCTTGCAAAATATTCCAGCTTAAAATTCGCATGGTTTTTTACATCTCTTCCCAGCCACGCTTGTAATACTGTGTCTTCCAGTCGACAAATAGCTGGCGAATTTGTTCTTCGGAGTCGCTTACGCATATCTCGTGATTGAGTGGTTCTTTACGATTTGGGCTGTAGTCGGTTAGGTGCAACACATAGCCCGGGAAATCGCGGGATGCCTCGGCCTTATTGGTTTGCCACAATAGAAGCTTGCGTACCATGGTGGCGCCTTTGAGCGTTTTGGTCGCCACAGAGCGCTCCAAGATCGTACTCTGAGGTAAATTTAATGCATCGAGTTTGCCGTGTTCACTGGTTGGGATGTTCACAATATCAACCAGTTGCTCCAACCCTACATCAACGGCGCTGAATGCTTTATCCTCGCGCAGGCGAACAAACTGCGGCGAAATAATACTGCATAGCGGTAAGCGTCGCACGCCTCGCCAAGCACTACCCTCTTCGTTCCACTCAACCACCATGCGATCAATCGGACTACCGTGAGAAGTGGTGGCGATAACATCAAGGCAGGAAATTTCAGCGACAAGTCCCGGTTTGATCATGCGGTAGGCGACGCGATCGGAGTTGACTTCGGCATAGTCACTTTCAACATCCAGCTCGCGCAATTGCTTTAAGAGACTGATGCGTTGCTCATCTGAATAACCGCCACCGACGCGGCCAACAATGTGTGCGTGTTGATCATCGCGCACCACACCAATAAGCATACTGTGCAGCATGCCAGCCCGATCATCCACACCTTCGGAATACCCGAGGATCGCAAGATCAATGGAGTGACGAGGCTTCACTTTAAAAATGCCAGCGCTATCACTGCGTAAGACGATGCCTTCCGAACCTTCTTGTTCTACCCACTGATCAAACAGCTCTAACGCTTTGTCGCGATTGCCAACGTGCATTTCAACAGGAAAAATTCGGTCGCCTTCACCAAACAGGGCTTTGGCCTGACTCATGGCCTGGTCGTAGTGCATGGAGAGGTCGGTACCATCAATGTCATAGATATTGAAAACCGCGAAACATAAACTATCGACAGCTTCCTGGTTGTCGGGTGAGCGAGCTACTTGCACCACATCGTGCACACGTTCGCGCCTGCCGTCTTGATGTCGGACATGCAGTTCGCCGCCGAGCATGGCTTCTTTGATTCCGGCATCGGCTAAACGCTGCGCGGCCTCCTTATGAAACGCCGCACCTGCGCGCAAGGTGCCACCGGGGTTTAATGTGATGACATCGCCCTCGCTGAAAAACAACACGGTAAATTCGCCGTCAACTTTACGGCTGATCGCGTAGTCGGTTTCAGGGAGTCGGGCCTTTGCGGTAGGGCGGTCGTAGGCTTTGGTCATGCGGCTGAGCTGGCGCCTGCGCATGCGGGTTGCTTGTAGTTTGGCAGGGTCAGCCAGTGACTCTGCAGCTTTGCCGGTGCCGTAGTCTCCGATTTTTTGGGTCAGCGGTTTGGACAGTAATGGCATAGGGTCTAGGCCGTGTTGGCTGCTCTAAATTAATACGAACAGTGTACTATCTGGCTGTGAATACTGTCTGTTAATGAATAAGGCGAAGCGCTATGAACGTGTATCTTTGGTTAAAAGCTGCGCACATTATATTTGTGGTCGCATGGATGGCTGGGCTGTTGGTGTATCCGCGATACAAAATCCATCAGCTCTCAGCGACTAAGGGTAGCGAGCTATTCGACACCATGAGCGATGCTTCAGCACGGCTGCGCCGCATCATTATGACGCCAAGCATGATTGTGGTTTGGGTATTAGGTATTGGCTTGTTGGCGAAGAATCCTGCCGTGTTTCAGTTCGGTTGGATTTGGGCAAAGCTATTTTTGGTGGTGTGTGTATCGGGGCTGCACGGGTTTTACATCAAAACGGGCAAAGCAATCGATGCCGGTGAGGCGACCATCACACCAAAGCAATTAAAGCTTGCAAATGAATTGCCGTTTATTGCATTAATTCTTATCGTGATATTAGTGGTGGTTAGACCGTTTTAATACTGGCCCACTTGGCTATCAGGTTCAAGAAGGCAGGTTCAAGATGGCAGGTCCAGGATGGCTTTATTCGCGGTTCGAAACTCGTCTTTTTAACTCCATATTGCTCAAATGCAATAGTAGTGTGTAGCGTTTATCAACCACGCGGCCCTCTAGAAATGCCCGATAGGGAATCGAGCCGCGGCGAAATATCAAGGGTTGTTTGCCATCCTCGCCAGCGCCTAGCAGCATCAGGCTTTTTTCCTTGGCAAGCTCCTCTGCCATGGCATACAGGAAGTCATAAGTCAGACCGTTGATGTGCACGACCTGCAATTTGGCGGTAAACACGAATTTGCGAATAGCTTGCGCTTTAGGAATTAATTTACCCGTCCAGCGCAGCGGAATATCGGCATCCACATTCGGCTCTTCACTTTCGCGATTGCGTTTAGTGATGAGTTTACCGGTTGTGTCGCGCACCACTTCGGTTTGTTGTACACGAAACACGAGTTCTTCATCGGGCGTTATGTAAACTTTGCTGGTGTTCCATAAAAATTGCCCGAAGCGTTCGATGTCAACTTCTGGGTCACCATTGATCAGTGCTTGGGAAATATTTTCCGCGTCACCGTGTGCTTCAAATAAAGTTTCGTAGTCGTGTGCTGTAGTCGACTTTAAAACGCGGCGTGTATACGTTTGACCGCCTTTAGGTCCGAGATAACGTATTGGTTCATCAACGCCAATACTTTCAGCCTTGACGACAGCGTCGCGATTACGTTTATCTGACAGATTAATATTTGGCATAGTGTTTCCTACAACATGCTGAAGTCGATGCTATCACTGGTGTCTTCATCATCAGTGTCCTCATCCAGGTTTTCACCGTAACAAACGGCTGCTTGTGCTAAGCCAACCGACTCAACGCGGTTTTCGCGTGTAACCATCATCCACACATTGTCATCTTCATCGCCGAGTATAAAGGCTGGGTCGTAGCCCACGCCGCCACGATAGCTAAAGCCGAATTGGAAAAGAGTGCCGGCTTTTAATTCACTCATAAGTTCTGCTGGAAACGCTTCGGCATCCAGTCGATAAACCAATCGTACGCTATGGTTTAAAAATTCTTCAGCGTCGCATTTTTTATCTAACACGATCGGTGCGTCGAAGCTTGATTCAACTTCCTCGACCGGCTCACCATCCAGATCGACCGGTTGCAATTCATCGCGGCTAACCCATTCACCGTCGGGGTTTATATAGCCCAAGGCAGTCCCGCCTTTAGGTATTAGCGTTTTACCGTCCACCGCGAGCGTGGCCACAGCGCAGCGCGCACCGTTCATATCAGCGGTTTCAATACTGACCGTACCGTAGAGATGAGAACGATCAACTTTGATAATTTCTGCATCAAATTCAGTGTTCTTAATCGAGAATGACAGTGAGCGGGCCATGGCGTTAGTTGATAGTTTTGTGGGACGTTAAATACTTATTTAATATGACACAAAGCGTCGATGCTATTCAAAGCGGTGTCGAACGCTTGCATACCCATCTTTAAGGGTTGGCAGCTGATCGCTCGGTCATCGACATAGGCCGAAGCTATGGGTTTGGCCTGCGTGGTGTTAATAGAGTCGTAGCTAAAGCCATGTGCATCGAGCCATTTTTTAATTCGCGCTTCCAGTTCCTTGGTTGATTTTTCGCTCCTGGGTTTAGCGCTGCGCGTTGAAAAACGTGCGGTAAAAATAATGATCTCTGCGCGGGAGGCGATGTTGCGGGTAAATTCAACAGCGCCGTCTATCGGTGGGCCGATGGCACTGCCTTCTACCCGAGCGGCCAATACACCATCTAAATCAACGCATATTCGCGGTTTTTGATTTCGTGCAAAGCTGCGATCACTTTTCGGTGGCGGCGAATTACCCGGTTCGGCGTCTTTGGGTTTGTTCACTGTTGATTTTTTTAGCGCTGTATTGTTTTGCTCACCCGGTATCACGGGCGGCGGGCCAGGCACATTGGCTAACATCACATCAATGGCGGCGTGTCCGGTCAACCAAGGGTCATCCAAACCATCATCACCAGCCCAAACGGCCGCATAGTGATCGCGCGTGTGGTGCAGTCCTGGCAATCTGAACCATGAGCCTAAGCTTCCATCTTTAACGGTTTTAGGAAACGTTTCTGGTAATTTTTCGAGCTGCAGTTTTTCCCAATCAGAAACCACCCATTGCGCGAAATTGAACACCTGAGCCGTGGGTGCAGGCTCGGCAAACAAAACCCAGATGTGAAAACCACCGGCACCATTGGAATCAAACAAAATTGGGTCGTGCCCCATGTCTTGTAGTTTGCGATACCAGGTCACGCAGGCATTGAGGTTTCGTCGAGCCAGGTCTTGGGCTTCTGGGGCGTCGGGGTCGTGGCAATCGATATCCAATCCAAACCAGCGACTGGTGGTTTGTTTTGATTTGGCGTGCAGGCCAATCAATTGTGGTTTGCGTAACCGGCGGCTGGCGAAGTGTCGAGTCAGTTTATCCAAGGTGACCTTGTCGCCCCCGCGCTGGGCCTTGGCGGGTAGCGTCATGGCTTTGTAGGTTCTGCCGGTTTCTCGTCGTTCGGTTGGGGTGGGAACCGAGTATTGCCCCCAGACATCTTTACGATTAACCAGGCGAAGTGCTGCCCAATCGGCAAGTTCGGTTGCTCGTTCGCGCCATTCCTCGCCAATAATTTCGTGTGTGCTGGCCATGAGCCTTAGTGTATGTGAGAGCTGCGAGCAGGGCTACTTAATCGCACCTGAATTGTCTGCGCGAATTGTGAACTTCACATTTTTCGACCTGTTTTGCACGTGATCAACCACAGCGCTCGCCGCTGCGTGTAGGATGGGGTTTTAAGCCGGATAAAGAGCCTTACATTCCATGCTGGAGTCGAACCAAAATAGCGCTGCATCGTTAAGCCCAATGCCAGATACGACCGTCTCTGTTTCAGAGGTATTTGGTATTGATGTGGACATCACCGTACCCGCTTACAGTGAGCGCAGCGAGCGTGTGCCAGAACTAGACCCAACCTACATTTTCGACAAACGCACAACGCTTGCGATTTTGTCAGGATTCGCCAATGACTGGCGTGTACTAATCAGTGGCTACCACGGCACCGGCAAATCGACGCACGTTGAGCAGGTAGCGGCGCGTTTAAATTGGCCGTGCTTGCGCATCAACTTAGATAGCCACGTTAGTCGTATAGACTTGATCGGTAAAGATGCGATTGTTCTGCAAGACGGTAAGCAAGTAACCGAATTCCAGGATGGGATTTTGCCATGGGCTTATCAGCGCAACGTTGCTTTGGTATTTGATGAGTACGATGCTGGCCGGCCCGATGTTATGTTTGTTATTCAACGAGTACTCGAATCCACCGGTAAGCTTACGCTGCTTGATCAAAGCCGCGTGTTATCACCACACCCAGCATTCCGCTTTTTCGCCACAGCGAACACGGTCGGTTTGGGCGACACCACAGGCTTGTACCATGGCACGCAGCAAATCAACCAAGCGCAAATGGATCGTTGGAATATCACCACGGTTCTAAACTATTTACCAGCAGAGCTTGAAGAGCGTGTAGTGCTGGCTAAAGCACCGCACTTACAAAATGCAGAAGGCGAACGTCTGGTTAAGAACATGGTGGCCTTGGCCAACTTAACCCGTAATGCATTTAAAAATGGTGACCTTGCCACCGTGATGAGCCCACGCACGGTTATCACATGGACACAAAACCTCACCTTCTTTAAAGAACCCACCTTGGCGTTTGAATTAGTGTTCCTGAATAAGTGTGACCCAGCGGAGCGGGCGCTTATCGCTGAACTGTATCAGCGCGTGTTCGGTGAAGAGCTACCGCAGGCAGATGCCGGCTAGTAATTCGAATCAACCTGCACGGAATGCGGAACGCGGTGCGACTGATTTTAAACAGTCGACCACAGCGTGTGCGCGTGCGATCGCTAGCGACCCTAGCATTAACATTGAGTTTGATGAACAGGCTGAAGATGTTGATCTGAACGCCGCAACCATGCCAGCGTTCCCAATAAATGCCAGTGAACAACAACGCAATGAAACCCGAGGCAGAAGTGATGCTTTGGCATTGCATCGTCAGTTTCACGATTCTAAATTGCACCAACGCGTGCAACCCAAGACCGACACGTCTCAGCGCTGTTTTGCGTTGGCCGAACAAACACGAATCGAATTGCTAGGTGCAAAACAGTACGACGGCGTTGCCGACAATTTAAATGCCGCGCTTGATCAACGTTACCGCGCCATAAACGATGCGCTTCAGCATAAACACAGTAATGCAATTGATGCTGATTCGAACCGCGTCGGGATAGAACATGCGTTGTCTCTGTATGTACGTGAGCGCCTAGGGGGTGAGTTGCCTCAGGCCGCATCGGATGCTTTGGACGGTTGGCGTGAATGGTTAGGTGAGAATGTAGACCCGGCATTTGAAGAAAATAACTTCACACTTGATCAGCAAGCGGACTATGCGCGCGCTTTTAGCGAACTATTGCGCAGCCTAAAAATCGAACATGGCGATAGCGAAAACCCCGACTCAGAAGATGAGATTGGCGATGATGCCGATGAAAAAGAAACCGTTGATCAAGACCCATCGAATGAATCAGACGACACCGACATGGGCATGGATGACGCCAACGAGTCTGATAGTGGCGAAGAACAGCAGGGTGAGGCAGAAGACACGGGCGATGCGGCAGAGCCTGATGAAGTATCCGATGATCAATCTGAAAATCCGGGCGCGCAGCGTCGTCTAAAAGAATTAGAGCTAAAAGAGCGTGAGAAAAACGATTATCACGTGTACAGCACCGACTATGACGAAGTGGTTCGGCCCGCCGATATTTGCGCCACAGAAGAATTGATTCGTTTGCGCGAACAGCTTGATCAACATTTAGGTGATTTGCAAAAACTGGTCGGGCGGTTTGCCAATCGCCTGCAAAGGGTGTTGCTCGCGCAACAGCAACGCAGTTGGGATTTTGATCAAGACGAAGGTCAGCTTGATTGTTCGCGTTTAACTCGTGTGCTAACCGAGCCACTGGCACCACTCACCTTTAAGCAAGAGCGTGACACGGATTTTCGTGACACGGTTGTGACCTTGTTGCTGGATAATTCCGGTTCAATGCATGGTCGCTCAATTCGAGTGGCTGCCGTATCGGCCGATATCCTGGCTTCAACGCTTGAGCGTTGCGGTGTGAAAGTAGAGGTGCTTGGCTTTACCACGGTGGCCTGGAAGGGTGGTAAATCACGCGAGCGGTGGGTCGAGGCTGGGTATCCTGCAAATCCGGGCAGGCTAAACGATTTACGTCATATTATTTATAAGTCGGCCGACATGCCATACCGTCAATCCAAGCGCAGCTTAGGTTTGATGATGCGTAAGGGTTTATTGAAAGAAAATATCGATGGCGAGGCCTTGCAATGGGCTTATGGCCGGCTGCTGCAACGCACAGAGCATCGTAAAATTCTAATGATGATCTCTGATGGTGCGCCAATCGATGACTCCACTTTGTCAACAAACCCAGGGCGCTTTCTAGAAAAGCACCTACGGCATGTAGTGGGCACCATTGAGCGACAAGACGAAGTCGAGTTGGTGGCCATCGGCATAGCCCACGATGTGAGTAAATATTATCGACGCGCGACCACTATTCATGACGTATCGCAATTAGCTGACGTGATGACGCGACAGCTGGTAGAGTTGTTCGCCGAAGACTAATCCGTTATCCGGATACCGTAAAATTTGTTTCAACAACACACCATTCGCGCTGATTTGAAGCGTTGCTTGATCATGGCTACGCCATTGATCGGTGCGCAGTTATTGCAAATGTGCAACGGTCTTGTTGATGCCGTGGTAGCGGGGCGTTTAGGCCGAGTGGAACTTGCAGCGGGCGGTATTGGTTCAGGCATTTGGTTTATGGTGTCGTTGCTCTGCATCGGTTTGATGGCTGGTCTTTCACCTAAGCTGTCTGAATTAATCGGTAACCGACGCCGCAACGCGGTTGGTGAAGTCTTTCGGCAAGGCTTGTGGCTTGGCGTTATTGCTGGTGCGATTGGAACTGGCGTTATCCTGTTCCTTCGCGCAAACCTTGATGCCACATCACTTGCCCCTGAGCTGATACCGCCTATCAGTGATTACCTGCTGGGTGCGTGTTGGAGCATGCCCGCGCTTGCGTTAGTACTGGCGTCACGCAACGTGTGTGAAGCCACCAATCTCACGCGCCCGGTGTTGCTTGTTCAGGTATTTGGTTTGGCGATTAATATCGTTGTCGACTTATGTTTAGGGCTTGGCTTATTCGGTTTTCCCAAACTGGGCATGTTCGGCATTGGCTTGGCGACCTCGGCCGTAACTGTGGGCATGGCGATAGCGTTGTTGTTACTGTTAAGAGGGCCATCGTTTCAACGCTATAATTTGTTTGCAAGTGTTGACTACCCTAAATGGTCGCATATTAAACCCATGTTGGTTTTATCGTTACCGATATTTTTTGCCTTGTGTTTCGAGGCAGGATTGTTTGCGGCTACCACATACCAATCAGGTGTGTTGGGTACTTTACCTGCCAGCGCCCACGTTATTGCGATTGGTGCGACTGCGTTTTGTTATATGTTGCCGTTGGGTTTGTCGTTCGCACTTACCGCCCGCGTTGGTCGTGTTTATGGGCGCAGGCAAGTTAATGCCATTCGGTTGCGCGTATTCAATGGGGTTCTGTTAACTATCATAATGGCGCTGCTGACAGCCATTGTCTTACTCCTGTTCCGGCACCTTATTCCGGCTGTCTACACAACCGATCTGGATGTGCGCGCATTAGCAGCGCAATTGTTGCTAATTGCCGTTCTATTTCAAATATCCGATGGTTTGCAGGCCACTTTGCTTGGCATGCTGAGGGGGCTGCAAGACACCACAGTGCCTATGATCATCAATTTGTTTTCCTATTGGATGATTGCCTTTGGTATCGGATACTGGTTGGCGCACCATGGCGGTTGGGGCGTGTTTGGACTGTGGTTTGGGTTGGTTATTGGCTTGAGTGTGTCGGCGGCCTTGCTGGGTTTGCGACTGCGGCAACAAATTAATCGAATTGAGGCTAGCGTTTAATTGCCGCGTGCCAGCGCTGCGACTTTTCTTGTAGATTCAAACTCGCCATGGCGGGACTGGTTGAGGGTAGGTCGAGCGTTTGTATATGGTCGATGCCTGTTAGTTCGGGTATCACATGTTTTTGAAAGAGTTTTTGCGCCGTCTTTCCATTGAACAGAATCGTATTAATATTCGGGTATTGTTGTAGCAAGTGATTAAAATCATTGACCACAATAGAATCAGATTGAATCGCTGAATCCAGGCTGCCTTTGCGTTCGCACTCTGCTAGTACATCCCATAAACCAATACCGAACGCTGTGAGCTTTTGCACGCGTTGTGCGTAAGGTGTTTCAATTGCAAGCGCATAGCTGGGTGGCACTTCGTCTATCAGGGACAGCATGATCGGCCAGAATGCGTTGCGTTTATGCGCATAGTATTTAACGGCATCGAGTGATGCGGTGCCTGGCATGGTGCCGAGCACAAGTGTATGCGTATGTTGGTCACAAATACTAGTAAAAGATCTCACTGACATAGGTCGACAACTGTGTTCCAATTCTTGTACAGCATAGCTTGAAGCGCACCCACTTACATGTCAGCAACAGAACAATCAAAGCCTCCGAGTATTGGACTGGTTGTCACCATTCTGGTGCTTGCATCGAGTGTGAGCATTATGTCTACCGACATGTACACGCCAAGCTTGCCAGATTTAGCCAAGGAATTTGAAACCACTGCAACCAAAGTTAAGCTCACCATCAGCCTTAACCTGCTAGCGTTTGGTCTTGCACAGCTTATTCATGGTCCGTTGTCAGATCGATTTGGGCGTCGGCCCGTCATCTTAGCTTCTTTATCCGCCGTGGTAGCAGGTTGTGTGCTGTGCGTGTTGGCGCAAACCATCGAACAACTGATTGCGGCGCGCGTGTTTCTTGGGTTGGTCGCGGCAGCAGAGGCGGTAATCGGTTTAGCCGTAATCAAAGATATGTTTAACGAGAAGCAGCAAGTAAAAGCGCTGGCGTTTCTTGGCATGGTGATCGCCATCGTTCCGGCAATGGCTCCTATACTCGGCGGCTACTTGCACGTCGCATTTGGTTGGCAAAGTAACTTTTTGGTTATCGCTACCATGGCTATCGTGGCTGCATTAGTCGTTTATCGATTCTTACCCGAATCAACAACACCGGACCCCAATGCGTTAAACCTGCGGCGCGTGCTAAGTGCTTATGCATCATTAATGCGTAATGCGGAGTTTGTTTCACACACATTGTTGTTAGGCGTAGGCTTAGGGCTGGTGTTCGTGTTCGTGACGGCTGCACCGTTTGTGCTAATCACCTACCTGGGGGTGCCGGTGCAGCTGTTTGGCTACCATCAGGCGGGCATAGTGCTGAGCTTTTTTATAGGCAGCATGCTAGCTTCCTGGTTGGCCGATCGGTGGCCGGCCGAGCGACTGCTTGGCGCTGGTATGTCGTTTGTTGTGCTGGGTAGCTTGGTGCTTATTGCACTGATCGTTAGCAATCAATTAAGCCCGCTATCGCTCGTGGCCGCTTATTCACTGATGACCTTTGGCATGGGGCCGATGTTTGCGGTGGCGCCGAGCAGGGCACTGCGCTCGATCAAATCTAACGCAGGGTCTGCTTCGGCTTTGCTCAGTGGGCTAGAGCAAAGTATTGCCGCTTTGTCCGGTGTGGCGGTGAGCGTTTTGCACGACGGTACAGCAATGCCGATGGCAATAGTGACCGTTTTTTTATCAGTGGTGTTGGTGGTACTTATGCTTTGGATATTCAAGCAGTATCGGTCACTTGCTTGAGAGTCAAAATAATGGCATTGTTGGCGCTTCGTTTGCCTGACTGTACACCATGCTTGATCAAATTTTATGCAATCGTGTTTGCCGACCCGTTTGTTTGCTCGCTCTTCTTGGCTTCTACACATTCACTTTTACCGGCAAAGCGCAAGCTCAGTCCATCTCGACACCTGACGATGTCAGCGCACTGGTCTATTCACGAAGCGCTGTGGAGCTGTTCTGGACGCCAAAATCTGGCACCTTGGTGGAAGTGTCGCGTAACGGTGAAAACCTGGGCAGACTTGATGCGCGTAGTCTGTTTCAACCAAACCTAGACGGTGCCTCAACCTACCGTTACACCTTAACTTCCGTTGATGCCACCGGCCAACGCTCAGCCCCCGTGACCTTGACACTACGCACTGGCGACTTCAAGCCCCCCATAAAACGCATCTACCCCTCCAATTCCGGGGACAGTGTACCTAATGCGAATTCAGCGAATTCCGGGGACAGTGTAGGTAATGAGGATGTGAGCCCGCCGCCACCGGTCACGTCCACGCCGATTCAAAATGATGATCCCGAGCCTACGCCGGAGCCTAAACCAATCGTTCAAGCAAGCAGCTCCAATATCGTTCAGGGCAATAATAATTGTATTGCGCGAGGCCTTGGTGACTTGATTTCCTGTGTACGCAACGCGAGCGCATACCAGCGCATCGACATTGCGCAAGATATCAGCTGCGGCAGTAATTGTTGTCCGAACGGTGGTGCTATTGTGCGTTTGGATGGCGTGCAAAATTTGGAAATCGCCGGGCACGGACACCGCATATTGCGAAAAGACAATCAGCGCCAGTGCAGTTTGCTGGATATGCGTAATGCGTCCAACATCACCGTTAACAATATTCGATTAGACGATGATAAAACTGTGAGTGGTTGTCGGGTTACTGATAATTGCCCACGCATGGTGCACATTCGCAGTTCGAAAAACATTCGTTTTAATAAAGCGGATATCAGCCATGGCAAAGGCTATGCGTTCTACGTTCAAGGCACCAATGGATTCAAATTTGAAAACAGTTCCCTAACCAACTCAGGTGTGTTGGGCATGTACATTGGGCATGGCTCAGATGCATCTAGCAATATTCAAATCACCCACTCGAGTTTTATCGATAACCAGACCAACGGATTGGCTCTGTTGGGCGTTACGGGCAGTTCACGCTCATCTAACCTAGTTGCGAACAATCTCTTTGCACGCAATCATCGACGTGGTCAGTGGGAAGTGCTACCGAAATACGGCAGCGGATTTACTGGTGGCGGGCAGGTGTATGTGGCGCAGGCGTCAAATGTGACTGTACGCGATAACATTGTTCGCGATGGTTACTGCTCAAACTGTTTTGTACAGCGTCGGCATCGATCGGGCGTTAGCGGTATCGAACTAGGCTTGCCTAATCGTGCATCGGTGCAAAATGTGGATATCACCGGCAACCAGATTCTAAATCACGATGGGTTTGGTATTTCGCAAAACTCCAATAGCGGTTTAAGCAATGTGCAAGTGCGTAACAACCTTCTGTTTAACGCAACCGACGGTGAACACTTAAGCAATGCGCAAAAGTCTGGGAACCGTGAAATCAACACCCAGCATTTTGAAAGTTTTGAAAGCGGCAATTCGCTGGGTGGGCAATATCAGAGCGCTGTGAATTGCTCCGCGTCAGGGTCGGTAACAAGGCGCTGTGGTGCCGAGTCGCGCTTTGGTCAATGCGCCGTGCAGTTAAAGTTAGGCGGGGCCGATTGTAGCGATGTAAGGGCCGAAATTACCGGACCGCGAATTAACGTTCGCGAAGGGCAACGCGCGGTTGCTGATGGTTGGGTGAACAACCCGAATGGAACTTGGTGTCTGGTCTTTCGCGATGCATCGGGCAATCGAATGGGCGAGCAATGCAGGGATTTATCGCAAGCGGACTCTTCGGGCGTGCAGTCGTTTGTTGGACTACCTCACATTGACGCGCGCGCTCCAAACGGTAGCCACTCAGTGCAAGTGCGAGTGATTAATCGCCGAGCTAATTCAAGCATGATTCTCGACGATATAAAACTCTCGGTTGGTGACTAAGCCTTCGGCGTGTTGTCGGCAAAACGTTCCATCAAATAAATACTCACAGCCCCAGCAACCATAAGCGCTGCGCAAATCCATGTGTTGGCGCTTGCCAATTCAGGCATGTACCACTGATAACTGGCGACCACTTCTTTAGGTGGCTTGTTAGCTCGTTGCACTGTTTGCATGATGGCCTCTTTCCAAGGCCAGATTACAACCAGTGAACCTAATACAAAGCCTGTCATAAGCGCTAGTGTCTGATTTTCGTAGTGCTTGAAAATCCAAGCAATAACATGGGAGAACAGTACAAGCCCTACCACGCAACCCAAGGCCAAAGGTACGAGCACACTCATTTGCATGGAACTGATCGCGCCCAACACCAGAGCGTAGTTACCCATGATAATCAGAACAAACGAACCGGACAAACCAGGCAGAATCATGCTGCTGATCGCCACCACGCCACAAACAAATACATAAATAAATGAACTGTTCTCGGATGCGGGCGCTAGTAGAGCAATGCCAATAGCAATTGCAGAACCGACAATCAACGACACAATGACAGTAGGCGTCCACGCTGATATGCGTTTGGCAACATAGTAGAGCGAAAGCAAAATCAGACCGAAGAAAAACGCCATGGTGAAGCGTTCATGCGCATCGAGCAAGTATTCAAATAATTTAGCCAAGGTGACAATGCTAACGACCACGCCTAAACCTATTGCGGCTAAAAACCGGCCATCAATGTGCTGCCATAGTTTTGCGAAGTCGCGCGCAAGAAATAATTTCATCGCTGTGACATCACACGCTTTGATTGCGTTAATCAGGCGTTCATAAATGCCAGTGATCAGTGCGATGGTGCCACCGGATACGCCGGGGATTACATTGGCCGCACCCATGGCCAAACCTTTTAGAAAGATACTTACGTCTTGTGTCATCGCTTTGGTGCCGTTAGTCCAGCGTGTTTAAAATGGGTTGCAGAAACGTTTTGTTGTTTTTGATTTCTGCATGGGTTAAGCCTGCCATTTCGTAAGGCATGACTAACCAGTCTTCGGATTCGTGCAAGAAAAAATCCGGCGCTCGCTCGGTACGGTTGCTGCCAGGTTTGTACCAAGGTGTCGCAATTTTGATGTCCTTTGGCGTGTTCAGTTTTAAACGCGATGACAAACGGTTTACTACCGCACTGGTAGTTAATCCAGAACTGAACACATCGTCAACGATGAGCAAAGAATCTTCTTGGTTCAGCGTTTCCAAAAGATATTGAGTGCCGTGAACCCTGATTTCATTTTGTGCGTTATCCACCATTTGTTGATAGCTGGCTAGTCCGCGATAGGATGTGCGAATGGCGATGTGATCGGTTTCAACGCCCAAGTACTGCAAGCATTCCTGAACCGCAATACCAACACTGCTGCCACCCCGCCACAGACCAACGATAAAGCTTGGTCGAAAGCCGCTATTAAAAATTTGCACACCCAGTCGGTACGCATCTTCGAGCAGTTCTTGTTCCGTTATGAAACGCTTGTTTGTCACTTGCTGCGGGAAAGTTGTGGCAATATACTAAGTGTACTCTACCGCCCAGCTATCGGGCACTATGTGGATAAAAACAACCGTAAATGTCTGAAAAAATCTACCTTGATGCACAACAACTGTTAGAGGATTCGTTCCATCTCGCTGCGAATGTGTACCGAAGTGGTTTCAGGCCCACATTTATCGTGGCCATATGGCGCGGTGGCGCTCCCATGGGCATCGCTATGCAAGAATTACTTGCGTATCGCGGCATCGAGAGTGATCACATAGCGATTCGCACTGCCTCCTATCACAGCATTGATGAACAAGCGAGTGAAGTGCAGGTATTTAGTTTGAGTTACTTGGTTAAAAAAATGTCAGCTGACGATAACTTGTTAATCGTTGATGACGTATTCGATACGGGTCGCAGCATTGATGCAGTAGTCGAAAGATTAAAAGTACTGCTGCGTCGCAATTTACCCAAGGACATTCGTATTGCGGTGCCGTATTACAAACCTAGTCGTAACCAAACAAGTAGGGTGCCTGATTATTATTTGCACGAAACAGAACAGTGGTTAAAGTTTCCGCATTCACTGGAAGGTTTAACACCAGCTGAAGTTAAAATGCACAGACCAGAACTATATAACATACTAAAAAACGCAAACGGCGTAGACCTGTCGGTCTGATAGTAAAAACGCATAAGTCGTCGAAAGATTGGCGTCACAAAACGACGTTTACGAGTTGCCGCAAAACAATTCAACAGGGTAAAATCCTCGCACGGTTGAATCGTGTGAATACGAATTTCCTTCCACGAAAATGTCTTCGAAGTTTGTTACAGCATCGCTTCGAATCACTTTAAAATTTAGTCCGTACCTTAGTCTTTATGCATTTGTCCGGAGACCCTATGTCATCTACTAGTCTAAGTTCATCTTCAGCCACTGTTGTTGAACTAGCGGGTTTCCGAAACACCGATAAAAACAAATCAGTAGTTAGAGCTTCCTATCAGACGCAAATGTTGTCCATGCGTCGTCATTTGAGTTATCAGGCCTCAGTGGAAATCGATAACCTCGACTGGATCAAAAACGAATACGGCGAAGCCTTTCACGTAGGTCTGGTAAAACAGGTGCGTGCCATATTGAATAAGGAGTTTGGTAAGTTACGTGTGCATCGTTACCGTCGTTTGTATGTGATAAGACACCGCTCGGTTGAAGGTTTAATTTCAAGTTTGCTACGAGTTCAATTTCACGCACACCAGATAGACTTGCCACTAATTAATAAAGCCGGCGACCCAGCAGTGGCGAAGTCAGTCACATTAACCTGGGGAGTAGGGCGGACCACCACTGAGGCCGAGGTTGAACGACTACGTCGTCGTCGGCAGAAATTTAAACGCTAGTCATAGCCATATAGACGTTCACTTCTTAAAAAACAGAGCCCCCCGGTATTTATGGGCGGCCTTGCACTCTAGTTACAAATTCGACTGGGCTCCAATCCTCAACGATTGTTCCCGTTGCATTAACCAGCTTGAGATTTGAATACCGTTTAAGCGGCGACAGGTCCCAAACGTTATTGGTGTTGTAGGTTGTAGGGTACGTTGAGAATTTTAGGATTCATTCTATGTCCGTGGTAATGAATCTGGGTCCGTCAAACTAGATTGATAGCGTCAGCAATTAAATAAGCCAGACTGAGCACGATCAGTAATATGCTCCATACTTTCAACCACAGCACATTACCGCGGCGCCCAAGTATAAAAAGCACAATGCCAATAATGATGGCCATGACCATTGAGAGCGTTAACATGTGGTGCATGGTTTCGCTATGGGGATAGAGTGGGTCGGGTTCTTGACCGTCTAGATAGCGCAAAGTAGCAAACTCACTAATAAAGAATTAGGCGCTTAAGCTTACGCTAATTTAAGCGTGTTTAACGAGCTGGTCGGCTACCCAT
>CALHOU010000089.1 GCA_938035945.1 uncultured Granulosicoccaceae bacterium | reverse complement strand
GGTATCACCGTACCGTATCCGAGTGGGAGCAGGCTGAGTACTTTGGATTATATTAAGGGAGTGCTATTTCGCGCAGCTTACGGTAAGGGCGTATAGCCATTTGTGATTTTTCTACGAGTTAATTTTATAAAACCCTATTTTTCTGAATCGCTTGCCCAGCTCCACGCGATCGGAGATTTTCGTTTCAAAGCACCACTAAGGTGCTGACGCATTTTGTAAGAGGCATCGACAACATCGCCTTTTTCGAGCAACTCGAGAATTTCTAAATGTTCCGTGCATTGTACGACCAAACGTTCGCGATCAATCTTGGCACGGTATTCCATGAGCCGACGCATTCTGTTCACGCGTTGTAACGCCATGAGAAAAAACGGATTGCCCGAAAGCTTGATGATTTCTTCGTGGAAGATAGAGCCGTTAGCTAGCAGCGTTTCATCAAGCATGCTGCCCAAGTCTGTTTCCAGCATATGTTCCTGAAGCCTGCGTTGTTCCTTAAGCACTTTGCGGTCGAGTATAAATGTGGGTTCCATCATGGCAACCGGTTCTATAGATAATCGAAAACGATAAATTTGATCAAATGATTCAGGCGTCTTCGCAACTGGTAGTAGCCGCCACCCGTAACCCTCTTTTCGTTCCGCCCAGCCCTCGCGGGTAGCTCGGACAAGAATCTCGTTAACTTTGGTTTTTGTCCAACCATACTCTTGACGTAAAAATTGCTCCGTGACTTCTTCTGGGATGCGATTAACTAGCCAGTCGTCGGCAAGTTTTTGATAGGGATCAACTGATCGAGCGTCCTGATCTTCATGCCATTGATCCAAAGCATCCGAAATATTGTCGGGCACAAAGTAACCACGATTGGCTTGTCGCTTTAATAAGCCTCGGGCCTGCAATGTATTCAGTGCATCGCGCACAGGTGTGCGGGATACGCCATAGCGATCAGCCACTTGCTGAGCGCCTACGTGCTGCCCCACCGCAATGGCACCTGATGCAATGTCTTGTATGAGTTGCTGTGAAATGCGGCTAGATAGTTCGCTGGAACGCATAAAGTATCTCGACGATATTGCTATTGAATATGTGTCAATAAAAATCCTAACAAGCACATATGTAAAAGTACTTGATTCTACAGGTTTTTATTGGGATTAATCACACTTTATGTATAAATATTGACCGAATCATTAGAAAATAGATGTGAAAAAAACAAAATATATATTGGCTTTTTAGTTATAAAAGTGCAATATGCGTATCAGCGTAAAAAACAATGCGCTCACAGGCACATTTATTGGGGAGGACCAACTACGTGTTAAGACAATTCATTCGAACGAGTACAGCGGCAGCCATAGCTGTTGCGATGAGCATTTCAGTCGCGCAAGCGCAAGAATTCAAAGCTGAAAATCCACAATGTATCGCTCCATCCAACCCGGGTGGGGGCTGGGACTTTATCTGCCGAACCACGGCAAAGTTTCTATTTGACCTGAAAGTAATTGAGGACTCCATGCAAGTCACCAATATGTCTGGTGGCGGTGGTGGTGTTGCGTTTGCGCACGTTACAAAAGAGCGAAACGAAGATAACAATCTTATTGTTGCGGCGTCTATGAGTACCAGCGCACGCATCGCACAGGGTATTTACGAAGGTGCTACACAAGACGACGTTCACTTTCTGGCGACCTTCGGAGCGGAATACGGTGCTATTGCTGTTCAAGCCGATTCAAAGTACCAATCCTTGACTCAGATGATGGACGATATCAAAGCCAATCCACGCTCGGTAGGTATTGCCGGTGGATCATCGGTAGGAAGTTTTGATCACATTAAGCCGATGTTGATTGCGCAGAAAGCTGGAATTGAAGATGTAACGCAGCTCAAGTACGTTTCATTTGACGGTGGCGGTGAAGCCATGACCGGCTTGCTATCGGGTGCAACTGAGGCACTTTCAGGAGATTTTTCTGAGATGCTTGGATTTATGGAATCGGGTGATATAAGAATCATCGCCATTCTAGCGCCAGAGCGTTTGAAGAATTTTCCAGATATTCCTACAGCGAAAGAACAGGGGTACGATGTTATCGGAGCTAACTGGCGTGGTCTATATATGCCAGCAGGTGCATCAGATGAAGCGAAAGAATTCTGGAGTAATGCAATCCAAACCATGGTTGCGGACGAAGGTTTTCAACAAACGTTGGAAGATGCTGCAATGGCCGAGTTCAATAACTTCGGTGACGATATGTACCAGTTCGTGGCAGGAAGTATTGAAGACATAACTAAACTGTCTAAAGAAATTGGCATAATCGATTAAGTGCCAATCTAAAGCACGGGCCGATCAAGAATGTTTTGGTCGGCCCAATCCCGCAATCGTTTCCGTGGAGTAGACATGAGTGATCGAATCTTTGGTGGGTTCGGGTTGCTGCTTGCCATTTTCTATATCTGGGCAGCATCCATTATAAAAGACAGTTTTATGGTCGACGTTGTTGGCCCCAGAGCTTTCCCTTATATGGTCGGTACCGTGCTTGCTGTGTGCTCGATCTATTTTATTTTCCGGCCTGACAACGAGCCCGCCTGGCCGACGTTTAGAAAGTTCACGGAGATCCTTTTCGCTACGGCGGTAATGCTTCTATACGCTTGGATGCTACCGGAAGTGGGTTTTTTAATCTCGACTGTTTTTGCCACAGCGTACCTGACGTGGCGCTTAGGTACTCAACCGTTGTGGGCACTGGTCACGGGAGTAGCGACCTCGGGTGGTATCTACATTGTATTTCACTTGATCTTGGGGCTGTCTTTGGCCAAAGGTCCGTTAGGCTTTTAAACGACAATGGAAATTCTTTCTTTACTTGGCGATGGCTTTGCCGTCGCACTCACGCCGCAAAACCTGTTTCTTGCGTTGATGGGATGTTTTCTGGGAACCCTGATGGGTGCATTGCCAGGGCTGGGTCCGGCAAATGGAGTGGCCATACTGATCCCAATAGCGTTCTCGCTCGGTTTAGGCCCGACACCCTCATTGATACTTCTAACGAGTGTGTATTACGGTGCGATGTACGGTGGACGCATCAGTTCAATATTGTTGAATATCCCGGGGGACGAGCCTGCCATGATGACGTGCCTTGATGGGTATCCAATGGCGTTGCAGGGTAAGGCCGGCGAAGCACTTTCTTTATCGGGCATTGCATCTTTTGTTGGTGCCTTTGTTGCGACATGCGGACTGGTTGTACTAGCGCCGCAGCTAGTCAAGATTGCATTGTTGTTCGGTCCGGCAGAGTATTTCGTTCTGTTTACGGTGGCCTTCGCAACACTTGGCGGCATTACCTCAACCAATCAGGCTAAGTCCGCGTTTGCCGCAGCATTGGGTTTGGGAATTGCCATGATTGGCAGTGATTCGCAAACCGGATCGCAGCGATTTACGTTTGATCACATACATCTTTATGACGGCATCGATTTTCTAATCGCCATTGTGGGTCTGTTTGCGCTGAGCGAAGTATTTATATTCTTAGAGCAGCACAACTCAAGTGCTGCGGCGAAATCGGGCCCGCCGAAGATCGGCCGCATTTTGCCAGACTTTAAAATACTAAAGCGTTGCGTACCTTCGATAACGCGCGGAACAGCACTCGGATTTTTCGCTGGGGTTCTACCAGGTGCTGGTGCATCACTGGGTTCGTTCTTGGCGTATTCACTCGAAAAGCAAACGGTTGATCGCAAAGGTGAAACGTTTGGTAAAGGCGATCCGCGAGGCGTTGCTGCGCCAGAAGCCGGTAACAATGCAGCCTCGGGTGGCGCGCTTGTTCCGATGCTGGCGTTGGGAGTTCCAGGTTCCGGAACCACAGCCGTTTTGCTAGCAGTGTTATTGCAGCTCAACATTACACCCGGCCCACTGTTGTTTACTAAAAATCCGGATGTGGTTTGGGGTCTTATCGCTGCACTATTTATTGGGAACTTTATGTTGTTGGCGATGAATATACCTTTGGTTGGTTTATTCACGCGAGTATTGCTCGTTCCAACTCGTATTCTTATGCCTGTTGTTGCCATGATTTCCTTTGTTGGTATTTACAGCATCACAGGTTCCACCTTCGACGTCATGCTCATGGTGGGTTTTGGTGTGGCTGGCTGGGTCTTGCGGAAATTGGAAATACCGTTAGTGCCAGTCATTCTTGGCATTCTCCTCGGTAATCAGATGGAAGTGAATCTGCGCCGCGCGATGACAATTTCAGACGGTGACTGGTCAACGCTGGTGGGAAGTCCGCTTGCCATCATTTTATGGATTATTGCCATAGCGGGTTTTGTTCTGCCGATGTTTTATGGTCGTCGGATGAAAGCACGTATGGAAGCGAGTCGAAATGAAGATGAATTTATTGGAGATTGATGTGTGTGTGGGAACAAAAATAAACCGGAGTTGTAAGGGATAGTAATCAATGAGAATAATGACAATTCCGTGCGACGGTATTGGCCCTGAAATTATGTCCGCAACATTAGATGTGCTTGCGGTTGCCAATAAAAGGTTTAGTTTGGGTATTTCGTTTCATGAAGAAGAGGCTGGATTTTCAAGTCTTAAAAAGCATGGAACAACGCTCAGAGATGCTGTTTTGGAAAGTGCTAGAACTGAGTTCGATGGGGTGATTCTCGGAACACAATCGCATATGGATTATCCTTCGGTCGCTGAAGGAGGTAGAAACGTATCGGCGGGTTTTCGTATCGGTCTGGATCTTTACGCGAATGTAAGGCCTGCACGTAGTAGGGATTACATTCCGAACAAAGCACCTGGAATGGATTTGGTGATTATGCGCGAAGCAACAGAAGGCTTTTATCCTGACAGGAATATGTATAACGGTGTTGGCGAGATGATGCCCGATCCGGACATGGCCTTATCTGTTCGAAAAATTACTCGGCATGCCTCAACTCGCATTTGCAAAGAGGCGTTTAAACTGGCAATGCAGCGCGGCAAGAAAGTAGCTGCAATCCATAAAGCCAACTCGTTTCTAATGACCGATGGATTGTTCCTTGAATGCTTTCGTGAAGTAGCAAAAGATTTCCCGGAAGTCGAAACTGAAGAACTGATAGTCGATGCTTATGCTGCCTTGCTAGTGCGCAAACCAGAAATCTACGATGTGGTTGTTGCCACTAATTTTTATGGCGATATCCTGTCCGATCTGGCATCGGAGCTCTCCGGTTCACTCGGGTTGGCCGGGTCAATTAATGCAAATGCGGAGACAGGATTGTGTTGTGCTCAGGCTCAACACGGTTCAGCGCCGGACATTGCTGGAAAAAACGTGGCCAATCCAACTTCGATGATCTTGTCTGCGTCTATGATGCTTAGTTGGCTGGGTGAGCAGCGGGGCACGCAAAATCTGATGGATGCCGGGTCGGCGATATCCAATGCGGTTGATACTGTGCTGGATAAGCCCGAAAATCGTACCCGTGATCTTGGTGGTAAAGTCAACACCGACGCGTTTGGTGCGCTGGTTGCGCAAGCACTTCAAGATTGAATCAACCCCCTTCGGCTGTATCAATGGTGCATACGCAGTGACACACAACAAGCGCTTGGCGCTAATCCACGCTACCAGACTAGCGATAGATCCAATCGTTTGTGCCTGTGAATCAGCTTGGCCCGACGTGGAGCACATTTCAATACTGGATGAATCTCTGTCGATTGATAGAAGCCAGGATGATCATCTGACTGATGCGTTGTCTGATCGAATTATCGCACTGTGCCGGCACGCGGAAAGCCTGGGGTCGGACGGTGTTCTCTATACATGTTCAGCGTTTGGTGCAGCGATAGAAAAGGCTGCACGAACGTCCGATATACCTGTTTTAAAGCCTAATGAAGCCATGTTCGAAAAAGCAATTTCATTGGGTGAGCGCATCACGATGATCTACACTTTTCCACCGGCCGTGGCCGGAATGGAACAAGAATTCAGAGACTATGCTGAACTTTGTCAATCTTCTGCACGCGTTTTGAGTGTTTATGCTGAAGGTGCGCGAGAAGCTGTGGAGCAGGGTGACATCGCCAGGCATAATGAAGTGATAGCGCACACGGTTTCACAAGTGAATGACGCCGACGTTATTTTACTTGCACATTTCTCCATGGCATCTGCGCTGAGCGATGCAATGGCGATTACCAATGTACCGGTGCTTAGCAGTCCCGCCACGGCTGTTGAAAAGATCAAGTCGCTCATTGTGCCAAAAACAAAATCTGAGTCATGCTGATCGGAATCATTGCGGATGACTTTACTGGCGCCAGTGATGTTGCCAACACGCTGGCTAAAGGTGTTGCGCCAGAAGGTGGCTTGGCGACCGCTCAGTTTTCAGGTCTACCTAGGCAACCCGCCCCCGAGGGGATTGACGCTGGTGTTATAGCATTAAAAACACGTTCCGTACCGGTAGAAGAAGCTGTTGCACAATCGCTTGCCGCATTGGCATGGTTCAAAGAGCAAGGTTGCGAGCAGATTCTATTCAAATACTGCTCAACGTTTGATTCCTCACCAGAAGGTAACATTGGTCCAGTAGCTGAGGCGCTTGCCGATGCGCTGTCGGTAAAAGCCGTGGTGGTATGTCCGGCATTCCCGACCGCCGGACGCACCGTTTATCAGGGGCATTTGTTTGTTTTTGACAAGCTGCTGAATCGTAGTGGCATGGAGCATCATCCGGTCACACCAATGACAGAGCCCGATATTCGCCAATGCATGATGCAGCAATGCGGTCAGTCAGTCGCGCACGTTGATCTGAATGTTGTATACCAAGGTTCAGAGGCAGTGCGTATAGCCTTGCGCGCAGCTGCTAATGATAATCATGGGTTCTGCGTTGTGGATGCGATTACTGATAATGATCTAATTAACATCGGTGCTGCTGTTCGTGATGATAAGTTAGTTACTGGTGGTTCCGGCGTGGCTATGGGATTACCTCGTAATTTTATCCAGCGCGGTGTTGCCCATATCCATGTGGATACGTTTCAACCTGTTTCCGGGCCCGGTGTAATACTCGCAGGCTCGTGTTCCAATGCGACTCGTGGACAGATTGAAGCACACAGAAGAAACAATCCGGTCTATGCAATTGATGTGTCGAAGGTTATGTCCGGCGACATTGATTCAAGCACGCTCCTGGAATTTATTCACCGTCATGCAGATACACTGCCGCTTATATATTCTTCAGCTACACCCGATGAAGTTACTACTTTGCAAGCACTGTACGGAGCGAGCGAAGTGTCAGAAAAGCTTGATAATCTGTTTGCCGATACGGCCTGCAATATGATTGAGCAAGGCGTAAAACGCATTGTTGTCGCCGGTGGTGAAACATCAGGTGCGGTTGCACAGGCTGTCGTAGAAACACTGGGCGTCGAGGCTATGTTGATTGGTCCGGAAATTGACCCGGGTGTACCCATACTAAACGTTGGCATCAGCAATCCTATTGCGATAGCTTTAAAATCTGGAAATTTTGGAACGACCGATATTTTTGCGAAGGCGATGTCGATGATGGAGGGTCATGCTTCCATCTGATTCCCACATCCCCCTAGAATGTGTTAACACGGTTGCCGGCCGAAAACGTTTTATCGACTTAAAAGCTATTCTGGGTGAGCAACTGCCAAGGCTTCCGCACGTACTAAGACTACTGATAGAAAACCACGTTCGAACTACTGGCGATACGTCAGGTGTGACCGAAGCCATTGACAATTGGTTTGCTGGTCTGAAAAACGATTTTGAGTTTACCTTTCAACCAAACCGCATCTTGATGCACGACACAACATGCACGCCAGCACTGGCTGACATTGCTGCCATGCGTGACCTGCTTGCTTCCGAGAACATTAATCCTGCAACTTTATCTCCACAAATTCCTGTTGATATCTGTATTGATCATTCAGTAGCGGTTGACGCTTACGCGCGCACCGATGCGCTGCTGTTAAATCAGCGTAACGAGCTGAATCGCAACAGGGAGCGTTATGCCTTTTTAAAATGGGCATCGCAATCTCTGGAGAACTTCAATGTGTATCCGCCAGGTTCTGGCATCATGCATACGATTAATCTTGAGCAACTAGCATCGGTACTGGTAGTGGGTGAAAAAGATTTTGTTCATCCCGACATGATGGTTGGAACTGATAGCCACACGCCGATGATTAATGGCATTGGTGTATTGGGTTGGGGTGTGGGCGGACTAGAGGCTGAAAGTGTTCTCTTCGGTCAACCCATTTCCATTGCATTTCCTGAAGTGATTGGCGTCGAACTCACAGGTCGTTTTAAGCCCGGTACGCTGGCTACTGATCTTGCGTTGGAAGTGACACACCAGCTTCGCAAGGTCAATGCAGCAGGCAGATTCGTAGAATTTTTTGGCGATGGCGTTTCATCACTCAGCGCCGACGATAGAGCCGTTGTTGCCAACATGGCACCAGAGTACGGTGCGACAACGGGTCTATTCCCGGTTGATCAGCATGTAGTAGATTACTTTGAACGCACGGCCAGAAACGAAATCCTAATCCAGTCCATTGAACCGGTTTATACCGAGCAGGGTTTATGGTTTAACTCGCAGCAGAGGCCCAAGTTTGATCGTTGCATTCACATTAATCTTGCATCTATAAGTTCCTTGATAGCGGGTCCGGAAAGACCACACGACAGGCATGCTGCGACTGAGCTTGCGCAAGTCTTCGAATTAAAAATTAAGCGCAAGATCAAACCGGCGCCCGTCAATGAAGTACCTGATGGGGCCGTGGCTATTGCTGCGATAACCAGTTGTACCAATACGAGTTCGCCGAAGTTACTGATCGCCGCAGGTTTATTAGCACGTAATGCCCGAATGAAAGGGCTGGTGCCGCCACCTTGGGTAAAAACCTCACTGGCCCCAGGTTCCACGTCTGCAAAAGATTACTTAGACCGTATTGGCTTGTTAGCAGACTTGTCGGCGGTAGGGTTCGACATTGTCGGATTCGGTTGCACAACATGCATAGGAAATTCAGGAGCTCTGCCTGAAGCGATTGAGCAGGCACAACAACAAGGCAAAGCGGTGGTGGCTGTCATATCAGGCAATCGAAATTTTCCAGGACGGGTGAACCCGAAGTTGGAATTATGTTTTATCGCATCCCCGCCTATGGTGTTGGCCTATGCGTTAAAAGGTGTGCTGTCGGGTGATATACACGATGACCCCATCGGAAAAACTCCCGATGGCGAACCCGTATTCCTGCACGAGCTTTGGCCCAGTGACGTTGAAATAGAGAAAGCGCTAAGTGAGGCTTTTTCATCAAAAGACATACCGGCTGCTTTTGCTCGCGCGCAAAACACTGAAAACTGGCAGCAAATTGATGCGAAAACATCACCGCGATTCGCATGGAGTGCAACATCAATTCAGCTCAGGCCACCGGCATTTGTTTCGTCTAATCAGGATAGCCGATTAGGCACGTATTCAGCGAAGCCCTTGTTGGTGCTTGGCGATGATATGACAACAGACCATATTTCACCTGCTGGTGCTATCAACCCGAAAAGTGAGGCGGGTAAGTGGTTGATAGACCATGGTGCAAACGAGACTGATCTTAATGTGTATGCATCTTATAGGGGAAACTGGGAGGTCATGATACGCGGTCTGTTTACAAATACGCAGGTAAAAAATTATCTGGCAAAGAATTTGGCCCCAGCTTATACCGAGCTGGAAAACAGCACGGCGCTACCGATACATGAAGCTGCCTTGCAGCTAAGGAATAAAGGTCAGTCTGTTGTTATCTTTGCCGGCGAGCGTTATGGCATGGGTTCGAGTAGGGATTGGGCAGCAAAAGGCGTGGCCCTGTTGGGAGTTAGAGCGGTTATAGCACGAAGTTTTGAACGTATTCACCGTAGCAATCTTATCGGTATGGGAGTACTGCCGATCTTAATTATGGATGACTTTGTTCCGGCCAACGGGAACATTACACCTGCACATATACTTCGCGTGGACTTACCAGAAACTGAGATTGCACCTGGTGTAAATTTCACAGTACAGATGATGGTGCCAGAAGGGGGGTGTACTTCTATTAAGTGTTGTGCAGCAGTAGAGACTCATCAAGAAGTTGCGCTTCTGCGTGCTGGCGGTGTTATTCCCACTATATTAGACCATCGGACGCAAGCTTGAAAAGGAACTAATATTTCAGATAACTTAGCGCCTACCAGACTGGCGACGGCAAGTGTTGCCGTCGCGCTATTCCTTAGATTTTTAGCAGTTAAAAGTTTCTACATTCAAGTCAACGTTATAAATGCCGTTGCTACCATCTTCAAGCTGTAAAAATAGGGGGCCATTCCATTCGAACGAAGTTGAATCATTAAAATAAATAGAAGAAGGAACTTCAAAACGGCCAAGTGTTGTGTTAAAAGTCAAACCTGCTGGCAGTGGGTTTGCTTCAGTATCGTAGAGCTCCCAAATCACAGCCTCCTGTCTTTCCAATTCAAACCAGTTAGGCCACTCGACCGGTACAGTATATAGAGAGGAAACTATCAAGCGGCCACCGTTAACAAAATCCCCATCACCTTCACACCAAAGCATTCCATATAAGGTTCCTGCTCCCGGCGGTTCAACTGGCGGCTCTACTGGTGGCTCTACTGGCGGTTCGGGCTCTTGTGCAGCATCCTGTTTGGCATGTCCGTTCCTTAAGCCATTAGCGTTGCTGTGGCCAAACTTGTTCCCTTCGCCACTGCCGTAGCCTGCATAAGCGGCCCCTATCCCAGCTGTAGAAAAAGTAGCGAGGAAAGCGCAAACCACAAACGTAATTCTTGCCTGTCTAATCATTTATAACTCCTTACGGTCACTGGTCATTGTGTAAATTCAAGCCTTCTCAATAATTACGCGTTTACAACCATAATTTTGGGGTTAGCCTATATGAACTATCAACGTTACTAGGTATTCGTTGGAATGTATAGTTTTGACCGTCCAGAATGGGCAGTAATGCGGCTTTTAATCATAGAGAATATGGCCTAAAGGGGCCGACAATAGAGCGCCAGATAAACTTAACGTTCGTAATAGAGTGGCTATAGCCACGCTACACTGTTTGCGATATTGTGGTTTCTCCCCCCAGCCAACAATGGAAGCCGTCATGTCAAACATAGTAAGGTACGCATCTCTTTCTATATTGCTCACCTGTTCAAGTCTGTCTGTGGCGCAAGATGTGGCAGACGGGTTCGCACCGGAAATGGCTACCGGGATTGCTGAACGTGCAATGCAAACGGCAGAGAAGTTTATGGTCGCTGCAGCCAATCCACATGCAACTCAAGCTGGTTATGACGTTCTCAAACGTGGCGGCAACGCGATAGATGCGATGGTTGCAACGCAACTAATGCTTGGCTTGGTTGAACCGCAGTCTTCAGGTTTAGGTGGCGGTGCCTTTTTGGTGTATTACGACGCTGACGAAAATCAGGTGACAACGTTCGATGGTCGTGAAACTGCGCCCATGGCGGCAACACCACGTCTTTTTCAAGACGAGACTGGAGAGAAGTTAAAGTTCTGGGACGCTGTAGTTGGTGGTTTATCCGTTGGTACGCCGGGTACCGTTAAGTTGATGTATGAAACGCATAAAGCACACGGTAGTTTGGACTGGGCAAGCCTTGTTCAACCCGCTATTAATTTAGCGGAAAAAGGATTTCCTGTTTCTGATCGATTGAACCAACTGATCACGAACGATGTGGAACGTTTGTCAGTACACCCCGATACTAAAGCGTATTTCTTCGACACCGAAGGCGCACCTCATCCGGTTGGTCATATATTAAAAAACCAAGCCTATGCTGACACGTTAAAAGCAATTGCAGCAGGCGGTGCCGATGCTTTCTACAACGGCCCAATCGCGCAAGCGATAGTGGACAAAGTAAACAGTGCATCTAATCCAGGTGTGTTGGCCGTAAAGGATTTAGAAAACTACGTCATCAAAGAGCGTGAGCCTGTGTGTGTGAATTATCGGGCACACGATGTGTGTGGCATGGGGCCACCGTCCTCAGGTGCATTAACTGTTGGGCAAATCCTTGGTATTTTAGAACCCTATAACCTAAGTGATTTAGGCCCAACCAATGTTGAAAGCTGGCGTCTCATTGGTGATGCATCGCGTCTGGCGTTTGCTGATCGTGGGCGGTATATGGCGGATAGCGACTATGTACCATTGCCAGTTGAAGGTTTGGTTGATCGTGTATATCTGACCAAACGCGGCCAGTTACTAGCAGAGGCCGAAACAGCGCTTGAATCAGTAACGCCTGGAGAACCAGAGTGGGATCACTCGTTACTGTTTGCCGATGATGAAAGTATCGAATTTAAATCCACCAGTCATTTCTCTATTGTTGACGCTCAGGGCAATGCCGTGTCGATTACCACCACCATCGAAAACGGTTTTGGCTCCAGATTAATGAGCGGCGGCTTTTTACTGAATAACGAACTCACGGATTTTTCATTCGCATCGCACAAAGAGGGTGTGCCCATTGCCAACAGAGTGGAACCGGGTAAACGTCCGCGCTCATCCATGTCGCCTACCATTGTGATGAAAGAGGGTAAACCCTACATGATCATAGGCTCACCCGGTGGCAGCCGAATTATCGGCTACGTTGCGCAATCCATCATTGCACATCTGGATTGGAATATGGATGTACAGACAGCCATTAATATGCCGCACGCTGTTAACCGATTTGGCACCTACGATCTGGAAGAGGGCACCGGGGCTACGGCTTTGCAATCGGAGTTAGAAGCCATTGGGTACAAAGTTAATGTGCGCGGTTTGACTTCAGGCTTACACGGCATTGTTATTGATGATGGGCAGTTGATGGGTGGAGCTGATCCTCGGCGTGAAGGGGTGGTGATGGGTGACTAGCGAGAATCACCCATTCAATGCGGGCTCAGCAGGTTTGTTTTTTATCGGCTAGCGTAATCAGGGTCGCATCTATATTGCAGGTGATGCTGCGCAAAGCCATCATCCCCATGGGGCATAGTGTACCAACACCGGTTTCGCAGATGCGCGAAGTTTAGGTTGGAAACGCGCTGCGGTTCACCAAGGGTGGGCTGAGGAAAGTATAATTGATAGCTATGGAGAGGAGCGGCGGCCAGTTTTTAAGTTTACAGCCGACGAATTCATAACAAACGCTATTGATCAAGACGCAAATTTTCTAACAACCTTTAATCCATATCGTTTTACTTGTCTCTTTTGGAGCGAATCTGTGGAAAAACTATTACTTATTCCCGGGTTGTTGTGTGATGAAACCGTTTGGAAACCGTTGCTAAGCATTCTGGACAATGATCTTGCATCGGTTGCAAATCTACGCACGCAAGATGACCTTACGCAGATGGCCAATGACTGTCTGGCTCATATGCCTGCATCCTTCGCAATTGCTGGTCACTCTTTGGGTGCGCGCGTGGCTATGGAAATGGCTCGTCTGGCACCTGAGAGAATAAGTCGTATGGTATTGCTTGACACCGGCATACATCCGCTACGTAGCGGAGAGCTAGAGAAGCGCAAAGAGATTGTGCAATTTACCTATGACAACGGAATGCAAGCTTTAGCAGAGCGATGGTTGAAAGGAATGGTGTATGCGCCGAATTTGGAAAAT
>CALHOU010000088.1 GCA_938035945.1 uncultured Granulosicoccaceae bacterium | reverse complement strand
GAAAACATTCTGATCTATGTGAACGGCGAAATTGTTCCTCGCTCAGAAGCCAAAGTGTCGGTGTACGACAGTGGCTTTATGCTTGGTGATGGCATGTGGGAAGGCATGCGTTTGTATGATGGTGTGTGGGCATTCTTTGATGAGCACATGGACCGGCTGTTTAATAGTTGCAAGGCGGTGTCGTTGGATATTGGTATGAGTAAAGAAGGCGTGATGGATGCGCTGACAAAAACCGCAGCGGCCAACAATATGACCACCGATGTGCATTGCCGTTTGATGGTAACCCGCGGCACTAAGGTAAAACCGTTTCAACACCCTTCGCTGTCACGCACCGGTCCAACCGTTGTTATCATTATGGAACATTCTAAACCACGTGCTAGTTTGCATACCGCCGGGATTCGATTAGCCACGGTGCCACAAGTGCGTGGCCTGCCGATGTCGCAAGATGCCAAGTTTAATTCTCACTCAAAATTAAATTGCGTTATTGCATGCTTGCAAGCCGAACAAGCTGGCGCCGATGAAGGGCTGATGCTTGACCCGCATGGTTTTGTTAATACCACGAACGCATGCAATTTCTTTATTGTGCGCCGTGGTGAGGTGTGGACATCCAGCGGCGACTATTGCATGAACGGTGTGACGCGGCAAAAAGTGATTGATCTTTGTCGTGATAATGGCATTCCAGTATTCGAAAAAAACTATTCTTTGTATCAAGCCTATGGAGCAGATGAAGCCTTTCTTACCGGTACTTTTGGCGCACAAACACCAGTCGCTGAAATTGATGGTAAGAACATTGGTGACCACGTTGGTGGCGGACCTATGACTACGAGAATTCAGGATCTCTACAAAGAATTGATTAGCCAGCATGTGAAATCGTTTTCGTAATGAATGCGACCACCCGCTTAGATCAGCAGCTTGAGTTTTTAATAGAAGCAGACAAGCTTAAATCCACATTGCGCGCTACGCAACTATGCGATGGTTCACGCCGTGAAAATTCAGGTGAACACTCTTGGCACATAGCACTCTATGCCATGACACTTGCTGAACACGCAAACCGCCCAATCAATGTATCGCGCGTCATTAAAATGCTACTCATACATGACCTGGTTGAAATCGATGCTGGCGATGTGCCCATACACAGCAATCACGATATGGAGAAGCACGCGCTTATAGAACAGGCGGCCGCTACGCGCATATTCGGCATGCTGCCAAATGATCAAGCAAAGGCCTATAGAGAATTGTGGGATGAATTTGAAGCCGCCGAAAGCGATGATGCCATCTTCGCCAAATCCATTGATCGGGTACAACCGGTTATTTCAAATCTGGAAACCAATGGTGGTACCTGGCCTGAATTTAATGTCACTGCAGAACAACTGGAAAGTCGTGTTGGTGTGAAAGTGCAACGCGGCGCACCGGCGGTTTGGGATATTCTACAATCACGAATTCGCGCTTTCTTCGCGGTTTGTTGAGGTTTCACTAATCGCTCGGCAGCTTGACCCACGCCGCATTCTTCGATGATGATCGAACACACGCGTCGATAAACTGAACGCCTCGCAACCCATCAGTCACCGTTGGGTACATGACATCATCACTAACGGTTTGCCCATTGCGTTTGGCCATGATGGCCTTGGCAGCCTCAGAATAGATGTTGGCAAATCCTTCGAGATATCCTTCGGGGTGACCCGGAGGTATGCGACTCATTCTTGCGGCCGCTTCTCCTGCACCTGCACCGTTGCGTGTGATTAGCCGCTTTGGTTGTTCAAGTGGTGCAAACCAAAGGTAATTAGGATCCTCTTGCGCCCATTCAAGCCCACCTTTCTCACCATACACTCTGATCCGCAGCGCGTTTTCGTTGCCAGGGGCGACCTGACTTGCCCAGAGCATACCTTTGGCACCACCTTCAAAACGCATCATGACATGTGCATTGTCATCTACGGCCCTGCCCTTCACAAATGACTGGATATCGGCTGCCAGGCTCTCAACAGCCAATCCACTTACGAAGCAGGCAAGATTGAATGCGTGTGTACCAATATCACCAGTACAACCACCCACGCCTGAGCGTTCTGGGTCGGTTCGCCATGCTGCCTGTTTAAAAGTTTGTTCCTCGGTTAACCAATCCTGAGCATATTCAACCTGAACAACGCGCAGTTTTCCCAATTCACCACCAGCAATCATTTCACGTGCCTGTCGAACCATTGGGTAGCCGGTGTAATTGTGGGTAAGAATAAAGAGCGCATCTGATTCCTCGGCCGCTTTGTGAAGTTTTTTTGCATCGCTGAGTGTGGATGTTAATGGCTTATCGCAAATAACATGTATGCCGCGTTTCAAAAATTCTTTCGCAGCTTGAAAATGCACATGATTGGGAGTCACAATGGATACAACTTCGATTCCCTTTTTTAATTTGGCTTCACGAATCGCCATGGATTTGAAATCATCGTAGATGCGATCTTCCGAGAGCCCGATGGCTTTGCCTGATTCTCGGCAACGCTCTGGCGTCGACGATAACGCACCGGCAACCAGCTCGTATCGATCATCTATACGGGAGGCAATTCGATGAACACCACCGATAAAAGCATCATTACCACCACCGACCATACCCAGCCTTATACGGCCAGCATCGCTTTTACCTCTGTTATCGCCTTCAATTGCCATTAACTAACACTCCGCTACAAGGTTTATTCTGACTGGTTTTATTTGCACGTCACCGGCAAAGATTCACCACCACTTTGCATGTTCACCAGTAATGCCTTCTTTGTTACTCGCTTAGTCTAGACCAAGCATTTTACGATTCGCGACTTCATCGGTACCACCGTCAGCGAAGTCATCAAAAGCGCGCTCGGTAACCCGGATTATGTGATCGGATACAAACGCAGCACCCTCGCGCGCACCATCCTCAGGGTGTTTCAGACAACACTCCCATTCGACTACTGCCCAGCCGGTAAAATCATTAGCGGACAATTTAGAAAAGATAGCGCCAAAATCGACTTGCCCATCACCCAGCGAGCGGAATCTTCCGGCTCGATCAACCCACGATTGATACCCACCGTACACGCCTTGTCTGCCAGTTGGATTGAACTCTGCGTCTTTGACGTGGAACATCTTGATGCGATCATTGTAAATATCAATGTGATCAAGATAGTCCAGACATTGCAGCACAAAGTGAGAGGGATCGTAGAGCATGTTGCATCGAGCATGATTGTTGACTCGTTCAAGAAACATCTCAAACGTCACACCATCGTGTAAATCTTCCCCGGGGTGTATTTCGTAGCAGACATTAACGCCACAATCTTCTGCATGATCCAATATTGGTTTCCATCGATTCGCCAACTCATCAAACGCGGTTTCCACAAGACCAGCAGGACGTTGAGGCCACGGATAGACGTAGGGCCATGCAAGTGCACCGGAAAAAGACACATGATTTTCTATTCCCATGTTCTTTGACGCACTAAGTGCTTTTTTTACCTGATCAACGGCCCAAGCTTGACGGGCTTTGGGGTCACCGTGAACGGATGGGTCAGCAAAACCATCAAAAGCTGCATCGTACGCGGGATGCACAGCAACCAGCTGGCCCTGCAAATGTGTGGAGAGCTCGGTAACCTGAACACCATTCGCTTCAGCTACGCCCTTGAACTCGTCACAATAATCTTTTGAGGTCGCAGCCTTATCCAAATCAAACAAGCGGGCATCCCAGCTGGGCACTTGTACGCCTTTGTAACCACAATCTGCAGACCATCGTGTGATGGCGTCCCAACTATTAAAAGGCGCGTCATCTCCGGCAAATTGTGCCAGGAAGAGGGCTGGACCCTGGATTGTGTTCATCGAATTTCTCCCTTTGTCGTTATTGGTTAGTCAGGTGGTTATCAACAAAATCGCCAGATAATTACTCGACGAATTATTTCTAATTCATGGCTCTGGTGGCAAATTTTCTTTTAAAAATATTTCTATCCGAATTCTTTCCTGCAATGCATTGTATGGTACCGAGTCACTCGTGGCACGCATTAAACGAACACAGCTACGAACAATATGCCCTGAATCCTGAGAAATTAGCGCATCGAATATGCCCCGCTGCAACGCAAGTCTGGACAAAGGTGTCAGTTCATGTGCAATAACAACAAGTTTTGATGACTGCTTATCCAGAAATTCGATCAAACTTTGATTGCTGGCCATAGAAGCGTAAATGCCTTTGATGTCACTCCAGGCAGCAAATGCATTGGGCAGCGAGCGTTCCAATAACTCCGTTTCATCCCGAGCCTCAATCGATGGCAGCACTGTGAACTGCGCAAATCGCTCAGACATGACTGTGTCGAATCCATGCCGACGCTCCAGGTGATCGCGACTCAATCGTGAGTTGGTGAGCATCAGAATACTGCCACTATCCGCTTTAATAAACCGGCCCATTAGCTGGGCTGCTGTTTGGCCTGCAGAAGTATTGTCTATGCCAACAAAATGATCTCGCTGCGAGCTGGGCAGATCAGAAAGCAATGCCACGACGACTATGCCAAGATCACGTGCACGTCCAATCGCATCACGAACAGCCGGTGTTTCCGGTCCAATAACAGCGACGCCGTCTGTAGCGTCTGGGTCAAGCTCATCCAGAGCAACTACCACGGAGTGTGAATCAAACGCAGCAATTCGTTTTGACTCAAGATAGGTTCTCTCAACCGAAAGCGATGCGGCTTGCGCCTCTATTTGAGATTGCAATGAATCAAAAAACTCATTGTCATTATCCGGTATTAAAAACTTGAACCGATAAACGCGCCTACGCGCAAGATTCGCAGCAGCCGTATCGCGAATATAGCCAAGTTCGCTAATCGACTTGTACACGCGTTCGATAGTGACTGATCGTACACCGGGTCGATCATTCAACACTCGATCAACTGTTGCCAAACTTACGCCAGCATGGCGAGCGATGTCGTTGACCGTTGGTTTAGCGCTGGCACTCATTCGCTATCTAGCTCAATTGCGGGTTTGTGAAGCAACCAATATTTCATCATCTTGCCAATTCAGGGTACTGGTTCAAATACAGCTATTTAACGGCTGGCTACCAGTCCCTCAAACACCAACGCAACCGCTTCAGCGCCAGGATCGTTGTGTCCGGAAAGATTTTCCTCAGGTACATAGGCTGCCCTTCCGGCTTTCGCCCGAGTAATTGTAGCCGTCGCATTGGCCCCCGCTCGGGCCGCTGCCGCGGCTTTCTCAATGCCCGAAGGCAACGCTGCCAAGGCCGGCTCAAGTGCATCGATCATGGTTCGGTCGCCTTTGACCGCACCGCCAACCTGACTAACACGTTGCAAACCTTCAGCAAGGGCTTTTTCGATGGGCATTCCGCGCGCGCACGCATCACCTGTTGCGTTAAAAAATATCGCCAATATCACACCAGACGAACCACCCATCGTCTGGCTTAGCTCGTTGCCTAAAGCCGGCATAAGCTGAGTAAGATCAGCCAATGGCATTTTATCCAGACCCTTCTTAAGAGACCGGGCAGCGGTTGCCAGTGTGCTTCCGGTATCGCCATCACCTGATTTCGCATCAAGCGTGTTTAGCGACGACTCAGACGCGATCAACAAATCACAGATTGAAGCGATGGTGTTTTTTGTTGTTTCATTTTTCGACGCGATAGGTTGAACCGGCGATAGTCCATCCGGCAAGCGTTCAATCTTGTTTTTGCTTAGTGCGTTCATACCAGGCCAGGCAGTCAACGCCACCGGAGACTCAAGGGCTTTCACTTGAGCATCGGTTGCCGACAAAACCGAAATGGAAAAGCCATGCATATCGAGTGACGTCATCATAAGTGCCGGGCCAATGATAAATTTAATCCGCGCAGCATGTTTTGAGTTCGCCAACTGGTTTGACAGTACCGACATCTCCAGTGGTGTCGTTCCGCCAAGGTTGTTTAGCAAGGCAACGACACTGCCCTTTCCTAAGTGGGGCTCGATTTTTTCCAGTACCTGTTCCATTGCAGCCTTGGCACCACTAAAGGAAACCTGATCCACGCCGGCCTCTCCATGAATTCCCAGACCAAGTTCAGCTTTACCTTTGGCAATACGATCTTCTTTGGCTGAGCCGGGCACCGTGCAGGTATCAAGTGACATGCCAATTGACGCAGTTTTTTCGTTGACTTGTTGAGCTATCTTCGCAACCGATTCCAAGGACTCTCCCGCTTGCGCTGCTGCGCCGGCAATTTTATGAACGAATAAAGTGCCAGCAAGGCCACGCGCCTGAGGTAGATCGGGTAAGGCAATATCATCGTCAATGACCAACATTTCAACTTTCCGACCCAGTGCTCGCGCACGTTCCGCGGCCAGCCCAAAATTCAATCGATCACCCGTGTAATTTTTTACGATTAACAAACAACCCGATTCGCCTGTCACTGCAAGTATGCCGGCCAGCACCGCTTCGACCGACGGGGACGCAAACACTTCACCACACACGGCGGCAGTTAGCATACCTTGACCAACGAAACTGGCATGGGCTGGCTCATGACCCGACCCTCCGCCCGAAATAAGTGCAACTTTAGACTTGTCCCAATCGCTACGATAAACAACCTTGATGTGTGGGTATCCATCCAGTCGACATAATGCGTCACCGGATGCGGCAAGCAAGCCATCGATGGCCTCGGTGACCAGATTTTCTTTCGCATTGATAAATTGTGTCATGAGATTCTCCCAACTGTCTGTTGACCACCGTCGTCGAAATAAAGTGGATTGATGGGTTGAATTTTTATTGTCGAACCCGCTTGATACGGATCACCAGCTGGACTCAAAGCCGTAATTACGTGTCCGGCAAGATCAAGGTGCAGGCGTGTTTGATCACCAAGATGTTCTACACGCCGCACCGACGCTTCGACCCCATCTCCATAGGCAATGTGCTCCGGCCGCAACCCAATACTGTGCGCAAGGCCTGCCGTGCCGGGAAACAGATCCGCTGGCAGTACATTGATGCGCGGTAAGCCCAATCGACTGGCAACATAGATACTGTTCGGATTTTCATAAATTTCGCGAGGCGTACCAAACTGAACCAGACGTCCTTCCTGCAATACACCGATGTGCGTGGCCATAGTCATTGCTTCTATTTGATCGTGAGTAACATATAACAAGGTTGAACCCAGATCGGACTGAATTCGCTTTAACTCGATGCGCAGATCTGCACGCAATCTTGCATCTAGTGAACTCAATGGTTCGTCCATCAGGTAAATTGCCGGATCACGAACCAGCGCGCGACCTATGGATACGCGTTGCATTTCGCCACCGGATAATTCTGTTGCTTTATTATCCAGCTTGTCCGAAATCTGCAGTATCTCCGCAACTTCGCTGACCTTGCGTTCGATATCGGCTTTTGATGTTTGTAGTATTGGTGAACGCAGCGGGAAAGCCAGATTGTTTCTCACACTTAAGTGCGGGTATAAAGAATACTGCTGAAACACCATGGCAACGTCTCGTTGCGCTGGCGTCTCATTATCAACAACCCGACCATCGATACTGATGCTACCGGCATCCAATTTTTCCAAACCGGATATCAAACGAAGCGTGGTGGTCTTACCTGCACCCGTAGGCCCCAGTAACACCACAAAGCTACCGTCGTCGATAGTCATATTCATATCGATAACGGCTTGTTCATGGCCGAAAGACTTGGACAAATTTTCTAGTATCACTTCAGCCATGAGGGAACACTCCATCGTTCAATACAGACCGGAGAGCCCGACCATTGGATTTTGCAAACAATGTAATGGTTGCAGAATCAAACTCTAAACCAACATTTTCGCCAACCGCGACTGGCTGTGCCGCATCAACGCGAGCCTTAAGTTCGCCATACTCACTATCGAGCACGACAATCTGAGTAGTGCCCAAGTATTCAAGCGCGACCACGCTTGACTTAACAGCACCGTTATCAGACAACGATATGTTTTCCGGACGTATGCCAAGGATGAGTTCTCCTTCGGCAGATGTTAGCTGTTCCGGAACCACAATCCTCTGCTGACCCATCTGCACTGTGGTGTCGCCTGATTTAACGGTGCCGTTAAACGGCAGAAAATTCATTGACGGGGAGCCGATAAAATCTGCCACAAAAACTGATGCGGGTTTATTGTAAATATCCCGAGGTGTGCCAAACTGCTCTACCACGGCATTGTTCATCACAACGATTTTATCGCCCATCTGCATCGCTTCAAGTTGATCATGTGTGACATACACCGTCGTTGCACCCATTCGGTCATGCAAGGCACGAAGTTCCTCTGACATGTGCTCCCTAAATTCAGCATCCAATGCACCCAAGGGTTCATCCATCATAAACGCTTTAGGTTCACGCACAATGGCACGTCCCAATGCAACGCGCTGCCTGTCACCGCCGGACAAACCACCTACCGGTTTATCCAGCATGTGTTCAATGCCTAAAATTTTCGACACTTCTGCCACTTTTGCTTTTATATCTCTGCGTTTCATTCCCTGACTGGCTAATGGGTAACTGATATTTTTGCGAACGTTCAAATGCGGGTACAACGCAAACATCTGGAATACAAATGCTATATCGCGCTTTGATGGTGGTCTTTGGCTTATCTCTTCTCCATCGAGAAAGATTTCGCCAGAAGTTGGTAACTCAAGCCCAGCGATCATTCGCAGTGTGGTTGTTTTGCCACACCCAGATGGCCCGAGTAGCATAAAAAATTCACCGTCCTCAATGGTAAAGGAGGACTCTTGGACAGCGGTGAAATCGCCGAAATCCTTACGAAGATTTTTGATAACTATTTCGGCCATTATTCGCTTTCCGGAAAATGGCTGACGATGATAAACATAACCGTGCCAATCAAGGTGACTATGAACGAGTAGGTGTAAGCCCACATAACAAACGGTTGCATCAACATAAATACGCCCACAGCAATCAGTAGCGTGGCTACCATTTCCCAAGGGCCACGCCTGAAAGTGGACAAGCCTTTTACGAAACGCATCATTTACGCACCGCTCCAAATGTTATGCCGCGTAATAAATGCTTGCGCAACATCACAGTAAAAATCATAACCGGCAACAAAAACAAAGTTGCACCAGCGGCTATTGCCGGCCAGTCGAGCCCACCGACGCCAATGATTGTTGGTATAAACGGAGGCGCGGTTTGCGCGGTACCCGAGGTAAGAAGCACTGCAAACGCGTACTCGTTCCAGGCAAAGATCAAACAAAAAATAGCCGTGGAGGCTATGCCAGTTGCCGCTTGTGGCAACACCACTTTATAAAACGCCTGAAACCGAGTGTAGCCATCGATTAGCGCTGCCTCCTCGTATTCTCTGGGAATTTCGTCGATGAAGCCTTTTAACAACCAGACCGCCAGTGAAATGTTGACCGCGGTATATAGCAGAATCATGCCCAGATGAGTATCGTTCAATCCCAGTTTTCGATACATCAGAAAGATCGGTATGGCCACCGCTATCGGCGGCATCATTCTCGTCGACAATATAAAGAACAACAGATCATCAGCCAGCGGAATTTTAAATCTCGAAAACGCATAGGCGGCCAGCGTCCCCAGGAACACACTTAAAAAGGTTGAACCAAAACCGATAATCACTGAATTTAAAAAACGCCCCCCGAATTTCGAGGGACCGGCAATGACCATTTTACGATCACGAACAATTTCTTCGGCAAAATTTGCTGGCGGTGGCAAGGATGCAAGCTTTTCGGGGCTAACGCGCGTGCGTGTCGTAAACAGGTTTACGTAACCCTCCAGCGAGGGCTGGTACAGAATCTTGGGGGGATAGCTGATGCTATCGGGCGGTGTTTTGAAACTGGTCATCATAATCCACAGCAACGGCACCATGGTGATCAGTGCGTACAACACAACCAGCGTTCCGGCGACCCATTTTTGTCGAGACGAAGGCTCGGTAACCGAATAGCTCATCGCTCTTTCACCTTATTCAACGCTTTGACGTAGATTGATGCGAGCCCAAATACCGTTACGAACAGAATGATGGCGAAGGCACTGGAATAGCCGGTTCGCCATTTTTCAAATGCTTCACGCTTGAGATTAATCGATGCCATCTCTGTCACCGAACCTGGGCCACCACCTGTTAACTGCACCACGAGATCGAACATTTTAAAGTTTTCAATTCCTCGGAACAGTACCGCCAACATCAGGAACGGCAGAACCATGGGTATGGTGATGGTAAAAAACTGTCGAAGTTTGGATGCGCGATCTATTTCAGCCGCTTCGTAAATGTAATCGGGAATACTGCGCAGTCCCGCCAGGCAAATCAGCATGACAAATGGCGTCCACATCCAGGTATCAACGATGACGATCGACCAGGGTGCCAAGTCAACCGAGCCTAGCATTTCAAAACTCGACGGGTCACGTCCGGTGAAAAACGACACAACATAATTAAACAAACCAATCTGCGGTTGATATAGAAAAGTCCAGAAATTACCTACAACCGCAGGCGAAAGCATCATCGGCAAAACAATGATGGTTGTCCAAAGATCGTTGCCTCGAAATTTTTTGTTTATCAGCCAAGCGAGAGTAAACCCGATTAAGACCTGAAAAAACAAAGTCCAGAATAAAAAATGTGCAGTTGCCTGCATCGATAACCAGATATCACTGTCACTGAGAATACGTTCGTAATTTCTCAACCCAATGTATTCGACCACACGATTCGGCCGATTCGCCTTGAAATTGGTGAAACTGAGGTTGATCGTCCAGATCAACGGAAATATATTGATGGCAAGCAGCAGGAATATGGTCGGCCCAACAAAAATCCAGGCGACAGCCCTGTCGGATAACCCCCTCACTTTGCGAGCCACACGCACAGGAGTGGCGCTCGCAACGCGTTCTATTGTCTTGTCAGACATACAACGTTGTCCTGATATACGTCAGTTGAAAGAAAGTTAGATAGCGTGAAACAAGCCAGTGGCGAAGAGCTCGCCACCGACTCACGCAAAATTGCTGTGTTTACAGCTTACCCTCGTCTTCGAAGACTTCAGTCCAGTCCTCGATCAGGAGATCGAGAGCTTCCTTAGCTGTACCTTTGTCTGCAACAACGTAGTCGTGAACACGCTTTTGCATGGACAACAACAACTCGGCATAGGCTGGCTCCTGCCAGAAGTCCTGTACATCTTCCATGGCGACGAGAAAGTCACCGGCGAAAGGTGCGCTGGCTTCGAAGGTATCACTGTTAAGTACAGAATTATGGGCTGAGTAACCACCCATGCTCCACCATTTAGCCTGCACTTCGGGATTGGCAAACCACTTGATGTATTCCAGAGATGCATCCTTCTTTTCTGAATATGAAACGACTGAAATACCCTGACCACCCAGCGTTGAGCCGGCCTGATTTTGGGGTGGGTTGACGAAGAAATCTATCTTATCGCCGCCCGTATCAGGGTCAGCGTAAAGGCCCGGGAAGAAAGCAAACCAGTTCATGGCCATTGCGACCTGACCGGATTTGAAAGCATCCAGACTTTCACCCATGTAGGAGTTGGTGTAACCAGGAGGCGTTGCCGTTTTGTAGAACTCTTTGTAAAACTCGAGCGCTTCAACAGCCTCGGCAGAGTTAACAGCTCCTTCCATGTCGTATTTACCCGGCGTGTTTTCGTACTTAAACCCCCAAGGGTAAAGTGCACTGGTCACACCCATGGTGATACCTTCCGAACCACGCTCGGTAAAAATAGCCGCACCGTACACCTTCTTACCGTCAATCTCGCGCTCTTGAAAAAACTGCGCTATTTGTAACAGCTCTTTTTGCGATTTTGGTTCAGCTAAATCCTGCCCTGTCGCCTCCTTGTAGGCAGCTTTGATATCGTCGCGCTCGAACCAATCTTTTCTATAAAACCAACCGTTCGCATCACCCATAGCAGGTAGCGCGTAGTAATTTGGCGTGCCTTTTGGCCAGGTTGAGTAGGCATAAACCGTTGCAGGCGCAAAATCGTCCATGCTTATTCCTTCACTGTCGAAGAAATCGTTTAGTTTCACGTAGTGACCGTTTTCGGCGCCACCACCAATCCACTGACTGTCCCCAATCAGCAGATCACACAACTTGCCGCCAGAGTTTAATTCATTGAGCATTCGATCGGCGAAATTGGGCCAAGGTACGAACTCAAAGTTCATGGTGTGGCCGCTAGCTGCCTCAAAATCTTTACTCAGTTCCACCAGAGCGTTCGCAGGATCCCAGGCAGCCCAGCACAATGTCAGTTCGTCCGCCTGAGCGGTATGCGAAATGGTCGCAGCAGTTAGCCCGATGGCCCCAAAAGCGGCGAGCTTTAGTTGTTTCATACCAATTCCTCCAGATATAAGTTTTGTATTTTTTGTCAAGAATTCAGCCCTGAAAAAGACTTCCTTCAGTAACGGAAACAAGTCTATATGATGAACGTACCTCAAGTCCAGAAAAATTTGAGGTACGTTCATCATTGGAAATTTCCCCCGCAAATTCCGAATCTTCCCAATCCGGCCTGTGCGCAGGTTGCGCTAACTGGTGTGCTTGGGTGTTGTTAGACGCTTAACACCCGCACACAAATTCATTCAAATTTTTTTGCCTGATTGGGATTGGAAAATTGGGATCGGTATCTTCAGCGGCAGCTGAGTAAAACGGGGGGTGGAAATAAATCTATTTGCCGTCCACTCTTAAAATGCGATTGCACGGAATCTGTATCGACAATCGGGTTTACAAATTGTTGATTCAATTCCATCGAGTTTTAGGCCACA
>CALHOU010000087.1 GCA_938035945.1 uncultured Granulosicoccaceae bacterium | reverse complement strand
GTATCCATATCTAATCGATGCACTAACATAGGTCCTGTGGCTTGGGGGTAGGCCTCTTTTGCCAGTGTGGCTATAGAGCCATCGACTGTTTTTCCCGGTTGCGATAACACACCAGCAGGTTTGTTCACAACCAGTATGTGTTCGTCTTCAAAAACAATGGAAAGAGATGACATATGAGTATCTTAAGGATAGCGTCAGTGCATAAAAACGGCACGCCGAATAAAATTCAGCCCCAGCAATAAAAAGAACAACAGGATTAATTTTTCAAATCTCTCTTTGGAAAGCTTTGTACTTAATTTCTCACCGACGGTAAATCCGGCGATTGCAGGAATGAGCAACAAGAAAGATTTAAACGCGTTTTGTGAATTCACTATACCTGTATAAGTGTAACCGACAAGCAAAACGAAACTACCTATAAACAACAGAACACCGGTCGTTTGCACAAACACCGCGCGTGATACTCGCCGTGATGTTAAATAGACGATGATCGGTGGTGCCCATATACCTGCCAAGCCGCCGATTACACCCGAAATTGCACCCGTTGAAAATTGCGCGATTTTATCAAAGCGATCAGGTAAACGCGGCGGCGAACGCCATAGACTGATAATGGCAAACATGGAAGTGATAATCCCCAGCAACAAGGTCAACCAACGAATAGGAACATCAGCCGACATCAAGGAGAACGTTGTTATAGTGATAACCATGGAGACGACGAGCCGCCAATTGTTGACTAAGGTGCGTTTTAGGTGCCCGCTTCGGTAAATTTGCCACGCATTGATTAAACACATCGGAATAATGACATACGCGATTGCCGTACGCGCATCAAAAAACGTAGCGGTGAGTGCAATTGCAGCTGTGGGAAAACCAATACCTAGCGTACCTTTAATAGCACCGGCTAAAAAATAGATACCAACAAGCGCTATAACGATCAGTTCATTCATTGTTAACTAGTCGTAAACGCCCAGAACAACAACATTATGGGATAGGAAAGTAAGGCTGCACTTGCAAACAAACGCATCCACACACTTTTGAATCGACGCCATAGCAACCATGTGCAGATACTCGCGCCAGCTATCTCCAGCATCAGCCAGTATTGACCATAGTGATTAGGATCCCAGTAGGATACCTGCGATGCGTAAATCCAATGGGTTAACGGCCAAAAATGTGGGTGGCCATCATCCACGTGCAATGGCAAGTCAGTTAAACAATGCAGTATGGCGGCCATGCTGAATAACACTATGGTTGTACCAACAGCTTGGTGGTATCGACGTAATCCTGCACCAAGGATTAACAGACCCAGAAAAAGCGGTATCGAATTATTGATTGCACCAACGGATTGCCAAAAACTGGAAAAATACAATTCACTCCAGATAACGTCATGACTAATGCCTCGAATGCGTGCTTGGACGAACATGACGTAAAGGCTAATGTCGGGTATCAATGCACCAAGTATGATTGCTAACTGTTTCCACCACTGAAATTTTTCACTACCATCGTCATGGCCACCCACTACGAGCGCTTTATTTGGTTCAGCATTGGGCCTGCTGGTGAGAATAGCTGCGGCGAGTAATAAGTGAGCTTGGGTATTCACCGCTGGAATGAAAATATTGGCGTCAGAGGAATTGAATGAATTACCACAGCATGATAGCGTCCGAATCAGCTATTAACAACTTTTTGGAAAAAAGCCCATGTGCGGCATAGTCGGTTTGTATTTGAAAAACACGCAATTGCGTCCACAGCTTGGCGCTCTGTTTGAACCCATGCTGGTCGAAATGAAAAGCCGCGGACCAGATTCTGCCGGAGTAGCGATTTATCGCGACCCGGTGCAAGCGAATCAAACCAAGTATTCGCTTGCTCATGACCACGCAAACTATGACTGGCAAAGCCTTAGCTCTGCACTGGCAAGCGCGTGTCAATGCCAATCGAGCATCACACAAATAGATTCTCACGCCATTTTAATTGCCGATGCGCCCGAAAGAAACGTGCGCGATTGGATCAAACAAAATCACCCAGGTGTGCGCTTGGTTGGCTCAGGAGCCAGTTTAGAAATTTTCAAAGAAGTCGGATTGCCCGAAGATGTTTATTCGCGCTTTAATCTGCAAAACGCCAGTGGCAGTCATATGATTGGCCACACGCGCATGGCCACTGAAAGCGCGGTCACGACAGCTGGCTCACATCCGTTCGCAACAGGTGCTGATCTTTGTTTGGTGCATAACGGATCATTGTCAAATCATAATCGCTTACGCGAACAATTGGAAAAAGCCGGGCTAGAGTTTCAGACCGAAAACGATACCGAAGTTGCCGCCGCCTACATGACCTTAAAAATCCGTGAAGGTGCGAGCTTACGTCAAGCCTTGGAACAAGCTCTGGTTGATCTTGATGGGTTCTATACTTTTTGTGTTGGCACCGAAACAGGCTTTGCCGTGTTACGCGACCCTATCGCTTGCAAACATGCTGTGCTGGCCGAAACCGATGATTGGGTAGCCATGGCCACAGAGTATCGTGCCATTGCAACCCTACCGGGTTCGGAACACGCCAATATTTGGGAACCCAAACCTCAAACCATTTACGCGTGGGGGGAACTGCAATAATGCAGACGCTCGACTTACAAGCCATAGGTTTACGCAAACTAAATTCAACACTACATACCGATAACGCCAGCACCGCTTACAAGATTACTAATCCTATGGGCGGACACGCTATTGCCTGTGGATTGAACCGAGCCATGGATGTCACCATCGACGGTCACGCTGGGTTTTACTGTGCGGGTATGAATCAGCTCGCTAACGTTACTGTGCAAGGTCACGTAGGTGTTGGCTTAGCGGAAAACATGATGTCGGGCACTGTTCGCGTTACCGGCAATGCCAGCCAAGCGGCAGGTGCAACAGCACACGGTGGCTTAGTGGTGATTGAAGGAGATGCATCATCGCGCTGCGGCATATCCATGAAGGGCGTAGACATAGTCGTTGGTGGTTCCGTTGGGCACATGTCAGGCTTTATGGCGCAAGCCGGTAACTTGGTTGTGTGTGGTGACGCGGGTGAAGCACTTGGCGATTCGATCTATGAAGCCAACATATACGTTAAAGGCAGTGTCGAAAGCTTAGGGTCAGATTGCGAAGAAAAACCGATGGACGCAGAACACATAAGCGCACTGTCTTCCTTATTAGAAAAAGCACAGGTAAAGGCCGAGGCATCTCAATTCAAACGCTATGGTTCGGCACGTACGCTTTATAATTTTCAACCAGACAATGCCGGCGATTATTAAATACCATGTCAAAGAAAAATAAGCCGCAAACTATACCTCGACACTCAGCCACATTTGATGAATACACCTTATCGGAAATAAGGCGTGCTGCCAGCACCGGCATATACGATATACGTGGTGGCGGTGCAAAACGTCAGTTGCCACATTTCGACGATCTTTTATTTCTTGGCGCGTCCATGTCACGCTACCCCTTAGAGGGTTATCGCGAACGTTGTGACACCAACGTCGTACTCGGTACGCGCTATGCCAGTAAGCCTTTAGAAATCGACATTCCAATTACCATAGCCGGAATGAGCTTTGGGTCCCTATCCGGACAAGCCAAAGAAGCACTCGGGCGTGGTGCGAACACAGCCGGCACGTCAACGACAACCGGCGATGGTGGAATGACGCCTGAAGAGCGGGAGCACTCAGCACTTTTGGTTTATCAATACTTGCCGTCACGCTATGGCATGAACCCAGATGATTTACGCAAGGCGGATGCGATAGAAATCGTTGTTGGCCAAGGCGCAAAGCCAGGTGGTGGCGGTATGCTCATGGGCCAGAAAATATCAGACCGCGTTGCGAGTATGCGCACACTGCCAAAAGGCATTGATCAACGATCGGCTTGCCGCCACCCAGACTGGACTGGGCCAGATGATTTGGAAATCAAAATTCTTGAACTGCGCGAAATAACCAATTGGGAAAAACCCATTTACATAAAAGTGGGTGGCGCACGACCCTACTACGATACCGCACTTGCGATTAAAGCCGGCGCCGATGTCATCGTGGTTGATGGCATGCAAGGTGGCACAGCTGCCACGCAAGATGTTTTTATCGAGCACGTAGGTCAGCCTACCCTTGCCTGTATTCGTCCAGCCGTGCAAGCGCTGCAAGATCTGGACATGCACCGCAAAGTTCAACTCATTGTCTCTGGTGGCATCCGAAACGGCGCTGATGTCGCTAAAGCCATCGCACTAGGCGCTGATGCCGTATCAATAGGCACCGCAGCACTGGTAGCACTGGGCGACAATCATCCGCAATACGAAGATGAATACCAAGCACTGGGCACCACAGCCGGCGCCTATGATGACTGGCACGAAGGTCAAGACCCTGCAGGCATAACAACACAAGAGCCCGCACTGGCGTCACGGCTCGATCCGATTACAGCGGGCCGACGATTATCGAACTACCTCAAAGTCATGACGCTCGAAGCCCAGACCATTGCTCGCGCTTGCGGTAAGAACCATGTGCATAACCTGGAACCCGAGGACTTAGTTGCGCTTACGGTCGAGGCCTCCGCTATGGCGCAGGTACCCTTATCAGGCACCAGCTGGATTCCAGGACAAAACTAATTAATTACCACACCCATTCAACGCCACTTAAACTTAGAAAATTAGACAACAACTCAGGAGCCTAACCATGTCAGATCTTGCAAAGTTTGCCAAAGACAGCGGCGTTCGCTTTTTTCTTTTTAATTTTACCGATTTGTTCGGTATCCAAAGAGCTAAGCTAGTACCCGCCGAAGCCGTATCCGCCATGCAAAAGTCCGGTGCCGGATTCGCAGGCTTTGCAACCTGGCTAGACATGACACCAGCCCACCCTGACATGTTTGTTATGCCAGATGCTGATTCGGTTATTCAATTGCCTTGGAAACCCGAAGTGGCATGGGTTGCAGGCGACCCGTGGATGGATGGCGAGCCGGTTGCGCAGGCACCGCGCAACGTTTTAAAAACTTTGATGAGCGAAGCTGCCGAACAAGGCTTATTAATGAAGTCCGGGGTTGAACCTGAATTTCATTTGATATCCCCTAACGGTGAGAAAATTTCTGATAAGCGCGATACACAAGAAAAACCGTGCTATGACCAGTCAGCAATCATGCGTCGCTTTGAAGTTATATCCGAGATTTGCTCCACGATGATCGATCTGGGCTGGCGCCCCTATCAAAACGATCATGAAGATGCTAATGGGCAATTTGAAATTAATTGGGACTTTAACGACGCGTTAACCACGGCTGACCAACACGCATTTTTTAAATTCATGGTTAAGTCGATTGCTGAAAAGCATGAGCTTCGCGCTACCTTTATGCCGAAGCCATTTACCGATCTCACCGGTAACGGTTGTCACGTACACATATCGGTTTGGAATAAAACCGGTAAGAAAAACTTGTTTCACGATAAAAAAGGTGAAATGGGCGTATCGGCTATGGGATATCACTTCTTAGGCGGCTTAATATCACACGCAGAAGCACTTGCGCCCATTACCAACCCCACAGTTAATTCTTATAAGCGCATTAATGCACCACCAACACTCTCCGGTGCAACCTGGTCACCAAGCTCCATCACCTATGGCGGCAACAACCGCACGCACATGGTGCGCATACCCGATGAGGGGCGAATCGAATTTCGCTTAGCGGATGGCGCTGCTAACCCTTATCTACTGCAGGCAGCCGTACTCGCTGCCGGACTCGATGGCATCAGCAACGAGACTGATCCGGGCAAACGACTCGATATCGATATGTACACCGAAAGCCACAAGGCCAAGGGTGCGAGAAAACTACCATTGAATTTACTCGATGCGATTCGAGCATTTTCTAAAGACAAAAGTTTTCGCGAGGCTATGGGAACCGAGTTCAGCGATGCCTATATCAAATTAAAGAACAAAGAGTGGGATAAATACGCTCACCACTTAACGCAGTGGGAGCGAGATACTACCTTGGATTGTTAATCGCTCGCAGGCAATGTCTCTAGCGTTTCGCGCAGGCGATCAAGCTTTGCCGATAACATGCTACGGGTGCCTTTAATCAAGGCACTGTAGTAGGCTGTTCCCGCATCCGATTTTGCAAAATCGCTGAGTGCATCCAGTTGCGCATCGCTTATATCTTTGTACACGATCGATGATGGCACGATAAGCTCTTGGCGCATAAACGATCGATACAAGGCTTCAGCGCCTCGCTCTTCTCTGACTAATTTATCAGCCGCAAGCAAACTCGCTTCATCATTTGAGCACACACTCGCTACCGCAACCAAGGCTGACACCTCGGTGTTAAACGCTGAAAGAAAATATATTGCACCAGTATCTGCCAGCATATGCCGCAAGCGTGTTTGTCGTTCCGGTGTGTTGGCGCCGGAGGCCTGATATTCTGCTAACGCGGCCGTAAAACTTGCTTCGTCATAATTCACCGACTCAGCTTCGGCCTTGTGGATCAGTTGGCCAGTTTCCGACTTACTCCACTCAACGATCTTGGCCAGCTCAGCTTCGGGTATGCGTTGATCAAGCTCTTGCAAAAAACTTGCGCGTAGCTCTTCTGGCGATAATATTTGTGACAGCGCATCAGCCAGATTGGGGCGTTTAACATCGGTCGCACACTTATCCCAAGCCAAACCGGCTTCATCAGTTACCGATGAATGTACCCAAGCCAAATGCGACTCCACACCAGACTGGTTAAATATATATTCAAGATCATTCGCTCTGCTCTGATCATCCGCAGCCAGAACAGGGCTCACTAACGCAATAGTCAGAACAACAGGCAGTAATAGTAATTTCTTTATCATCTGTGTCTTGGTTTAATCATTGAGCTGCAAAAGTTGCACGAATCAAACCAGCTTATCCTTTGGCTCACGATTAGCAAAATAAGCGTCCAGGTTATCCAGTGCGCGGAACCCCATTGCATCTCGCGTATCGAAGGTTGCGCTACCAATGTGTGGCAACATCATGATGTTGCTGTGTTTGGCAAACGCAGGATTTCCACCGGGTTCAGTGACAAAGCAATCCAAACCAGCCGCGGCCAGGTGACCCGATTCAATAGCCTCTAGCAATGCCGATTCATCAATCAAGGCCCCGCGTGCTGTGTTGACTAAAATCGCGCCTTTAGGCAGTTGTGCAAACGCGGCTCTATCCATCAAACCTTTGGTTTGTTCCGTGGCTGGGCAATGCAAGCTGAGCATGTCAGATTGTGCCAACAAGCTTGGCAGGTCGTCGTGATAAACAGCGCCTTGCTCATTTGCCGGTGATAAACGTGTTCGGTTGTAGTAATGGACTTCCATATCAAAGCCACGCGCGCGCTTTGCCATAACCTGGCCCACGCGCCCCATGCCGACAATACCCAAGCGCTTGCCACTGACTTGAGAGCCAACCATAAACGATGGGCTCCATGTATCCCATTCACCTTGACGCACCATGGTATCGCCTTCCACGGCGCGTCTGGCAGCGCCTAGCAGCAACAACATGGCGATCTCGGCTGTGGCATCGGACAGCACATCAGGCGTGTTTGTCACACAAATGTTTTTTGCCTTCAGCGCATCAAGATCACAATGATCAACGCCGACCGAGTGATTCGCCACAATCTTAAGTCTTGCGTCTAAGCGTTCGACAACGCTTGCATTAAAATGTTCAGAATGGCAAGGGAGAATAGCGTCAACTTCTGCGCTCATGCGCACAATGTCATCGGCCGTGCTGAGTGTATCGTCTGGGTTTAGTATGACGTCGTAGTCTCGACGTGCGCGGGCTTCGGTGTTATCAGATAGCTTGCGCGTTATCCATAGGCGAGGTTTAGCCATCTATTTTTTCTTACGAATGGCTGTGTCATACCAGTCGTAAACGGCACACGACAACACCAACACAACAATAAGGGTTACCGGCAAACCACCGCCCCAACCGACAAAGCCTGCAAAACCTAAAGAGATACTGCGTACCAAACCCAGCGTAAACGTGCCAACTAAAATGAGCGCGATTAAGCCTGTGATGATATTGACTCTTCTAGAAACCATAACGTTTATCCAATGTAACTAACTGTGTAACTGCTCGAGCACATAGCGTGTTGTACGAAACAATCTATCGTCTTGTTTGAGTGCACCGACTAACTGTACGCCGATCGGAAGCCCATTTATTCCTTCCAATAACGGCAATGAGATGCAAGGTAGCCCGCACAGTGTCCAAACCGTACAACAAACCGGATCGCCGGTACTGCCCATCAACGGTGCTTCAGACACGGCCGATGGTGTGAGTATGGCGTCGTAGTCGTGAAAGAACTGTGCAAACCATTCTATTGCAGCCGCGCGAACCTCTAACGCTTCCTGATACTGTTCTTCTGTGTGTTTTTTCGCATCCTTCAGTGTGGGTTTTATTGTGTCGCTTATCTGATCCCAACTGTTAGTGATCTGAGTATCCAGTGCCCGAACAATCTCATACTCGTGAATTACCTTATGACACGCTATTAAGGCTTTAAACGACTGCGGCGCGCTAATGCGTTCAACACGCGCACCAAGCTCAGTAACCAATTCTTCGAACCCTGCCGCGGCATCATCGCTATAACGATCGGCATAAGGCATATCAATCCACGCTAGCAATGGTGGTACAGGTACATCTGACAAATACCCTTCAAGCATTTTGGGTTTTGGTGCCAGGTAACTCGCAGCGTCGTTTCTATCAAAGCCTGAAATGGCATCGACAAGCATCGCGATATCGCCAACATCCCGTCCGAACACACCCACTTGATCAAGTGTTGGAGAGGTTTCCAAAACACCTTCACGCGAGACAATACCGGCTGAGGGTTTAAAACCATATACACCACAAAACGAAGCTGGCCTGATCACCGAACCATTGGTTTGTGAACCAATAGAAAGTGGCACATGGCCTGCTGCAACACTTGCAGCTGACCCACTGGATGAACCACCTGGGCTGTATTCATTGTTATGTGGGTTATGCGTTTTAGATGGATGCATAAACGCAAATTCTGTGGTCACGGTTTTACCCATGATAAGCGCACCCGCTTCTTTAAGCTTTTCTACTACGCGGCAATCAACGCTGGGCTGCCTGCCTGCGTGAATGCTCGAACCGTATTCGGTTGGGTAGTCTGTGGTGTCGTAAATATCTTTTAGTCCAACGGGAATCCCGTGCAGTGCGCCTAAGGGCTGACCACTTCGGCGCACATCATCAAGCATGGCTGCATGGGCTAATACCTGTTCTGGATTAAGACTCTCCCACCCATTGACCTGCGGTTCACTCGAGTTGATTAACCCGAGTAAATGCTTAACGAGTTCTTCCGACGTTAAACTACCCGACGCAATGTGCTTGACGCATTCCCTTGCTGTATCTGTATTGATGTGTGTATCGCTCACCTACGGAATGTACTCACCAAATAACTTATCGGGCAACCACAATGCGATGCCTGGGAATGCATACATCAACATCATCGTAAAGATAACGATGCCCAAGTACGGCATGATGCCTTTGAATATATCCATTAACTCTATTTGGTTTTTCAACACCCCTTTCAAGTAATAGGCAGACATCGCCATCGGTGGTGTTAAAAAGGATGTTTGCAAATTCAATGCAACCAACATCGCAAAGAAATACGGGTTAACACCGAATGTGTCTAACATCGGCAAGAAGATAGGCACGAAAATAATAAGAATCTCAGACCATTCCAGCGGCCAGCCCAGGAAGAAAATGATTAGCTGCGCAAGCACCAAGAACTGCCATGGCTTTAAGTCCATCGCTATTACCCAGTGCTCGATAATGTCATGACCACCCAGGTAGGAGAAAATGGAGGCGAACGTCCACGAACCCACAAATAACCAGCACACCATAGCGGTGGCCTTTGCCGTTAAATACACAGACTCTTTTAGTTTTGTCCAACTCATGGAACGGTACAGAACGGCCAATACCAATCCACCCATCGCCCCCATCGCAGCAGCTTCAGCAGGTGTTGCAAGACCACCGAGAATGGACCCTAGCACTAGCATGATGAGCACGGTCAAAGGCAAGAATGAAGTAATCAACTGAAACCATATTGTTCTAACCGATATGTTTGGATCAACCACTGGCTTTGGCGCAATGGACGGGTTCAGATAAACCCGCACGATGACATGCACGATGTACAAGCCGGCCAGTAAAAGACCAGGGAATACGGCAGCGGCGTAGAGTCGTAGCGGTGATAATTCAGCTATCGCTGCATACACGATCAGCATGATCGACGGTGGAATCAAAATACCCAGTGTTCCACCTGCGCAAATTACGCCCGAAGCGAAATCTTTGCGGTAATGCGCTTCAGCCATAGCAGGGTACGCCAACAGCCCCATAAGCGTTACCACCGCACCAACGATACCACTGGCTGTGGAAAACACCGCACACGTGAGTAGCGCAGCAATTGCCATCGACCCAGGCAGATTTCTAGCCGCAAGGTTTAACGATGAAAACAAGCGGTTAACAATATTCGCCCGTTCCACCACGTAACCCATAAACAGGAATAAGGGTATGGCGACGAGCGTGTCGTTTTCCATCACCGAGTAAGTGTTCTGATTCAGCAAATAAAATATTTGGTTGCTGAAAATATCTGAAAAAACTTCAACTGAACCTGCTTCATAGTAAGCGTAGTATCCAAAACCTACGCCCATCGCAAGCAATGTAAATGCAATCGGAAAGCCCAACATCACCAAAAAGATGAACAGGCACAACATGAAAATGGCTACTTCTGGATTAGTCACTGTGCACCACCTTCATTGTTTTTTCTATTAACTGAACTCATTTGCGTCACGTCCACGATTTAGATCTTCCCTACGGTTTCAACGGCCGCATCTGGGTCGGCTATGAGTGCATCTTCGGTTTCTCGGACATCGTCAAGGCGTGCCATCCACACCCCCGTTCGCAGCGCAAGCCAACAACGAATCAATTCGGCAATGCCTTGCAGAATCAGTAAAAATCCGGCGAGAGGTATGAGGGTTTTAAAGAAATAAATCTGTATACGAGCCGGCGAGTTCCAGCTCACTTCTTTGTAACGCCATGAATCGGAGGCGATCTCAGTGCCGTACCAAGCCAAAGCGATAACGCCTGGAAAAAAGAACAGCACATAAAGTAGAAAATCGAGACTGGCCTGCACGCGCACTGGGAACAGACGGTAAAGCACGTCACCGCGTACATGTGCATCTTGTGCTAGCGCATAGGCACCCGACATGAGAAACAAGGCACCGTACATTTGGATCATCATGTCAAAAGCCCAAACAGTTGGTTTTAATTTCAAACCAAATGTATTGGAGAGCCAATCATTGCCACCGTAACGCATGATGACTTCATAGGTTACGGACAGTGTGAGTATGAGAATGCACCAGCCAAAGGCTCGCCCTACCCAGATACTCAAGCTCTCAATGGCATACACCAATTTAGTCACGCTAAAGGCTCCTAGATCTACATGAGAAACGGGAACCCATATAGGGTTCCCGCGGTACTACGATAGTAAGTTGATTGTCGAACTTAGCCGAAGTAGTGCTTATAGGCCAACTTATAATCAGGCTGGTTTAGATTCAGATAGTTCATAACGCTTTTCGCGTAAGTCTTCTGTGAATCGATAACCTTAGCAAAGAACTCATCTTGACCTGACATACGCTCTACCACTTTATCCCAAGCTTCTAACTGAGCTTGCATTACGCTGTCTGGCGTGCGGTATACATTAACGCCCTGCTCTTCACGCAAGGTAACAAGATCATCAGCGTAACGGCGGGTGTTGTGCCAGTAGAAGTTTGAGTTCTCAGCTTCTGATGCATACTTCAAGATAGCTTGTAGTTCAGCTGGTAGTGCGTCGTACTTCTTCTTGTTAAACGTACACTCGAAGAATTCTTGCGACTGGTGGAAACTTGCCAAGTGATAGTGCTTAGATACATCTTGCATACCGAAGTCACGATCTGATGTTGGGTTGTTGAATTCGGCAGCGTCAATCAAACCAGACTTCATCGCTGGCTGAATTTCACCACCGGGTAGCTGAACGACTGACATACCCATCTCAAGTAGAACGTCTGCGGCTAGGCCAACAGTACGGTACTTCAAACCGTCCATTTGACTGGCGTCTTTGATTTCTTCTTTAAACCAACCGAGTGGTTGAGCAGGCATAGGGCTGTTAAAGAAACTAACCAGATTCAAACCAAGTTTGCCCATGAGCTCGTCGAATAACTCCTGACCACCGCCGTAGTTAACCCAACCCAGTACTTCTTGACTTGACCAACCAAAGCAAGGGCCGGTACCAAACAGTGATGCCACTGGCGACTTGGAGTACCAGTAGGCAGGTACGTAGTGAGCCGCATCAAGTACGCCACGGTGAACCGCGTCTTGCATCTGACTGGTTTTTACCACTGAGTCAACCGGTAGCAGTTCGATTTGCAGTGCACTGCCGGCCATGTCGTTGACACGCTGTACATAAGATTGAGCATTTTCAAGGAAAATACCGCCGCCCCAAGCAGCTTGCATCTTCAGCTTGACCGTTTCAGCTTTTACGATCGACGGCGCAGCAATAGTGCCTGTCGCTGTTGCGGCTGCAGCGAGTGCTGAGCCTTTTAAAAATTTACGTCTCTTTTGTTGTTCTTTCACGGATTATCCTCCAAGGACCAAATTTAACCCGGCTCTAATAATCACAGAGGGACATGCCTATGATCCGTGATAAACCGGTGCGCCCTCGAATCGTACCTTGAGACCGGCTTAATCGCAATTTATATTAATGCCGTGCGATACTGTAATTGGGTCAAATAGTCCACATAATCACTGAGGCATTACACCAAAAATGAGCAATAGCAACACTTGCGCCCTACATAAGCTTTTTGAAGCCGCCATTGATGCCGCACTGCCTAAACACAATTTGACTGGATTTCTTCCCGCTAAACCCAAAGGCCGCACCATCGTCATCGGCGCCGGCAAGGCATCAGCTGCCATGGCACAAGCCTTAGAATCGCAATGGTCCGGCCCGCTATCAGGCTTGGTGATCGTCCCGCACGGCACCCACCCACAATGCGAGCAAATAGAAATCTGCCAGGCTAGCCACCCAGTGCCGGACGCCGCTGGGCTGGCCGCAGCCCAGCGCATTATGGAGATGGTCAGCAAGCTATCCGAGAATGACTTAGTGATCAGTCTTATTTCAGGCGGTGGATCTTCCCTGCTGAGTCTGCCTGGCGCTGGAATTACGCTCGAAGAAAAACAAGCCGTCAATGTCGCTTTGCTAAAGTGTGGTGCTGCAATCGATGAAATGAATTGCGTGCGCAAACACCTCTCGGCCATTAAAGGCGGACGACTTGCCGCAGCAGCCTACCCAGCTACGATGGTAACGCTGGCGATTTCGGATGTACCCGGAGATGATTTGTCTATTATTGCCTCTGGCCCAACCGTGCCGAATAGCAGTACACGTGAACAAGCCTTAGCGATCATCAAGCGTTATCAAATAGCCTTACCCGAGAACGTGACTAAACTACTCAATAGCGAGTTGGCGAATACGCCCAAAGAGACAGATGAGCGTATGTCCCGCGCAACTGCTCATCTTATTTGTAAACCTCAACAGTCTTTGGAAGCTGCCGCAAGCCTTGCAAAACAGCTTGGGCTTAATCCCATCATTCTTGGCGATGCCATTGAAGGTGAAGCACGTGAGGTTGGAAAAGTGATGGCAGGTATTGCAAAACAAGTGAGTTTATATGAGCAACCCGTAGCCAAACCAGCGGTGCTTATTTCAGGTGGCGAAACCACAGTTACCGTGCGCAAAAAAGGTGGACGCGGCGGTCGCAACGCTGAATTTCTTTTAGGTTTTGCACAAGCGGTGCAAGGGCATGACAACATTTACGCCATCTCTGCCGACACCGATGGTATTGATGGCACCGAGGACAATGCCGGCGTTGTTTGGACGCCGAGCGTGGCGCAAACGGCAGCTGAAAAAAATCTAAACATGGCAACTTATCTGGATAACAACGATGCGTGGTCTTTCTTCAATGCGGCAAACGCACTGGTGACTTGCGGCCCAACTCATACAAACGTCAACGATTTTCGCGCCATTCTTATCACCTAAACCGTAAGCGCGGTAAAACTACCACTTACCAAGCGTCAAACTTCACCGCAATTGCAACCCTCAAATGGCACAGTAGCAATCATCAAAAACCTGTTACTTCGTAACACTAACAGTGATGTTTGCCATGAGCCTATTCCAGACCACGAAACGACTCTCGATCCTGATCAGCGCAAGTGCCTTGCTCAGTGCCTGCGGCGCCGCACCGGAAAGCACACCCAACAAGTTTCAAACAACACAAACTCAAACCTGCGTTAATACCAGCACAACAAACCCAAGCTGCGCACCCACAGATTGCTTATCAACGGGATGTGGTTCAGTAGTGATAAACCCTAACGAGCAAGTCACCAGCCCAAGTGATAAACAGCGATTAGAAGATTCTCTGCGCGCAGCCCTCACTGCACAATCTGGCGGTCTTGGATTGAGCGCTTATGTTATGCCCGACAGCGATGACTACGATGCGATTCCGCAAGACCCACAAAATCCGATAACTGCAGAAAAAGTTAAGCTCGGCCAATTGTTTTTTCACGATAACCGTTTTGCTTTAGATGGCTTTTCCGATCAACAACCAAGCTGGTCTTGCTCTACCTGCCATACCGTCGCCACAGGATTTAAACCTGGCGTGCCGCAAGGCATTGGTGAAGGTGGCGCTGGCATTGGCGTTGAACGTCGCCTTGTGTTTGGCTTTGACCCGCTAGCAGACGATGGCGCGGTTAACAAACCCGACATGCAACCGGTCGCAGTGCCTTCTATGCTGAACGTTGCGTTTCAAGACGTGGTGCTGTGGAACGGTCAATTGGGAAATTCAAGCAACGGTATCGTCAACAGCAGCCTGGCTGATAACATTCTGGTTCCGCCCAACCAACCAGCAAATGTAAATGTACATCAACTTGCTGGCATTGAATCACAAGCCATTGTCGGTCAGTCGGTTCATCGTTTGCGCTTCACGCATGATTCACCGCTGCAATCCATTCCCGAATACCAATCACTGTGGAATGCTGCCTACCCCGGTGGTTCGGTGGATATAGCTGTGGATGTGGGCAAAGCCATCGCCGCGTTTGAGCGTACGCTTTTTGCCAACCAGGCACCGTTTCAGCGCTGGCTTAAAGGTGACAGTAACGCGATGAATGAATCGGAACTGGCAGGCGCTAATTTATTTTTCGGCAAAGCCGGATGCTCTGAGTGTCACCAAGGACCGGCCTTGAGTTCACGAGTGGGTGCAAACGAGAGCGAGATGTTTTTCGCCATAGGCTTTGCCGACTTCGACAATAATAAAGTTGCAGTGCACGGCATCATTGAAGACAACGCCCGACTGGGTCGCGGTGGGTTTACCCAACGAACGGAACAGAACTACCAATTTAAAGTGCCACAGCTCTATAACTTAGCCGACGCAAACATCTTTGGCCATGGCGCAAGCTTTACATCCATAAAAGCCGTGGTGGAATATAAAAACCAAGCGGTACCACAAAACGCCGACGCCGCTGTGAATCTGGATGCAAGGTTCCAACCGCTGAATTTAAGCATTCGCGAAGTGAATGAACTAACCACCTTTTTGACCACTGCGCTACGCGACCCTAACCTTGCGCGCTATTTTCCACGGCAATTACCGCAGTAGATGGCAAGGCTTAAGTGTTCATGCATTTAGCGAATCCGTGCTGAGTTTACCGGCATCAAGCAAAGCCTTGAATTGCTCGACATCCGACTGTATCGCTTGTTTTAACGGTGTGTGCGCAACTCTGCCCAAGGCAGCTTGAATGCCAGCATCGTCAAAGTCTGCAGGAAACGGCAGCGGATTATTTTGTTCAAAAGTGATCTGCGCCTCAGGGAAGAGTTGTTTTAAACTGGCCACGAACTCAGCCACCTCAATGACATCGTTACGCAAGTTAAAAACATCGGCGCCTTGATGTTCTGCCAAGGCACTGTCGATAAATATGCGGGCCACATCATTCGCGTGCTGAACCGTTATTGGCCCATCAAACCGAATGTGAAAAGGCTTATCAGCCGCCACGGCCAAACACGCTTTTGCAATATCGGCGGTCATGCCTTGATCTCTACACACACCAAAAACTGTGTATGGACGCAATCCAATACTGCCCACTTGCCAGTCTTGCCAATACACCTTTGCCGTATTCTCATTCGCTGTTTTGTAAACACCATACAAATTATTCGGTAGTGGCAAGTCAGCTTCGGTTAGTGGCCTATTCGGATAATTATCGGCGGCACCCAATGCGCCGACTGAGCTTGCGTAACTTAAACCACGTACCTTGTTGTGCCGCGCAGCTTCAAACACATTGACCGTACCCACGACATTGACCATGGCCCCCATCGACGGGTCGGCTTTGCAAAAAGGAATTTGCAGCCCGGCCAAGTGAATAATGTGCGTGGGATTATGCTCGGCAACCATCGCGTTCACCGCCTGCGCATCGGTAACATCCAGCTTCTGCCAGTCTATGGAATCAATCTCCTCATCACTGAGCAGTAAGCGCGGACGACTAACCACGGTATCGACATCGGTTGCAATGATGTGCGCGCCTTCATCAAGTAAGTTGCGCATTGCCCAGGCACCAATGCAGCCCATCGAACCGGTTATTAAAAAGCGTGAGTTTGCCGCAGACATAAAATGCCGACTCCTGTATTGGTAAAACGAGTGGTGAAACGGTTTGCCACGAGCGTATCACGTCCACCTTAGTATCAACATACTGATACCCCTAAATTCGCTGTACACTAGCGCTATCTTGAATACAGTCCGGGCTAATAACTATGTCAGAACTTCTTTTGCACCACTACCCACCCTCACCTGTAGCCGAAAAAATTCGCACAACGCTAGGCCTAAAACAGCTCACTTGGAAATCTGTGGAGCAAAACCGTTTGCCTGATCGGCCCGCTTTATTTGCTATGACAGGTGGCTATCGTCGAATACCCGTTCTGCAAATCGGCGCAGACCTTTATTGCGATACACAATGCATATTGCGTGAACTCGAAGCACGCTTCCCAAGCCCGAGCTTGCACCCATCCGGCAACAGCGGCATAAGCTTTGGGCTATCGCGTTGGATAGATGCGCCCTTATTTGAATTGGGCGTGCGTGTAGCCTTTGCGCCAATGGCCGCATCTCTGCCCCCAGAACTGGTGGCCGATAGAACCCGTCTGTACTTTGGCCCCGAAGGTGACATGGCAGCTGAAGCCAAAGATATTCCGCACACGCTATCGCAACTTCGAGCCCAGCTAGGCTGGTTGGATGATCAACTGGCCGCACAGGGTCCTTACCTGCATGGGAGCGATCCGAGTCAGAGTGATATTCTCGCTTGGTATGTGGTCTGGTTTGTTAAGGGGCGCTACGAGCAAGCGCCTGAACTATTGGCCCAATTCCAAGCCTTGAGCGCGTGGATTGCCAAGATGGAAGCCATCGGCCACGGCAATAGCACAGACATGACCCCGGACGAAGCTCTGGCCTTGGCCAAAGCATCCACGCCCACCACACCCGAACAAGGCGATGAGCACGATCCGCAAGGTCTTAAGCCAGGGATGAGCGTAAGCGTTGCTCCACTGACCAATAGTGGCGAGTCGGGCGTGCATGGTAAAGTACAACTGGTATCGCGCGATCGCATTGCTATCGCCCGCCATGATGAGCAATGCGGCGATGTCGTTGTGCACTTTCCGAGGGTTGGATACCGGGTTAGCCCCACCTGACGGGTACATACCCTGAACCACCCCTAGAAACCGGCATTAAATTTCACTACTGCAACGCGCGCACGAGTGTTTGTAGTGGTCAAAACCTAGCCAATACGTTAGGGTGCAGCTGCTTTACTGACGAGCCGAGTTCCGGCCCGTCAGACACAACGGGGTGAATACCCACAAGACTGTCATGACTAATCAAAACCACACCACCTTCAAAGACCTAAATCTGAGCCAGCCCGTGCTAAAAGCGCTAAGCGATGTGGGGTACGAAACCCCATCGCCAATCCAAGCGC
>CALHOU010000086.1 GCA_938035945.1 uncultured Granulosicoccaceae bacterium | reverse complement strand
GCGTTTCTCGTTATGACCATGCAAATAGGTTTTTGCATGCTAGAAGCTGGTCTGGTGCGACAAAAAAACACGATCAATGTCGCCTTCAAAAACATCATGGATTTTATCGTCGCCTGTTTAGTTTATTGGGCCGTTGGCTTTGGTGTTATGTTTGGTTTTAGCGACAACGGTTTCTATGGCACCACCATGTTTCTTAAAAACCATGATGATGGTGCAACCGCTTTCTTTCTCTTTCAAATGGTTTTCTGTAGCGCCGCTGCTACCGTGGTTGGCGGGGCATTGGCCGAACGAACTCGTCTATCCGCCTATCTTGCAATAAGCGCGCTGGTAGCTGCTGTGTTCTACCCGTTGGTTGGGCATTGGGTATGGGGTGGTGTATTAAATAATGGCGCTCAAGGTTGGTTAGCTGAGCGTGGGTTTATCGACTTTGCAGGCGCCAGTGTGGTTCATGGCACCGGCGGTTGGTTGGCTCTAGCCGCTGTATTGGTTGTTGGTCCGCGCCTAGGTCGTTTCGATCAAAGAGGATCGTCGATGCGTGGCACCAATTTTCCAGTCGCAACAGTTGGCGTGCTCGTATTGTGGTTTGGTTGGTTTGGTTTTAATGGTGGTAGTGCTCTGGCATTTAATGAAACGGTTCCGATAATCATTGTCAACACCTCACTGTCCGCTGCCGCAGGCGGTTTTACATTGTTGTCATGGGCATGGATAAAAGAGAACAAGCCGAACATAAGCGCCTCCCTTAACGGCACAATTGCAGGTTTGGTCGGTGTTACCGCTGGCGCTCATATTTACGAAACAAAAGATGCGTTTATGGTTGGCGCAATTTGCGCCATCTGCTGCAGTATTGCAACTCGCTTGCTAGAGAAATGGAAAATTGACGACGTCATTGGCGCTTGGCCAGCACACGCGGTTGCTGGCGCAGCTGGCACCTTGTTGGTTGCCGTCTTTGGCGACGCGAGTGCTTTTGCAGAAGGCACCAGCCGCGCAGAACAATTCGTCATTCAAGCAACAGGTGTAGTTGTCATTGCCGCTTGGGCGTTTGGTGGTGGTTACGCTATTTTGTTTGTTTTAAACAAAGCCATGCCGCTTCGGGTCTCTGAAGCCGACGAAATTATCGGTTTGAATATTTCTGAGCATGATGCCACTACTGATTTACTTGAGGTTGATGGAGATCTACCACTGTTCGGTGAGGCTGCCGAACAACCCGGGGATCATGCCAACGATACAGAAGGTAACTACAACCGAGTACTCGATCGCGTAAGAAGAGAAATAGAAACGCGAGAGCAATCAACTCAACAACAAGAACAATAATAGGGACTTAGTATCGTGATCGAATTTACTCCATTAGATACCAGCTGGATTCTTATTAGCGCGTTTCTGGTAATGACCATGCAAATTGGTTTTTGCATGCTTGAGGCTGGATTGGTACGGCAAAAGAACAGCATTAACGTTGCGTTTAAGAACTTAATGGATTTCATCGTCGCTGGTCTTGCCTACTGGGTGGTCGGTTTTGGCGTGATGTACGGCTTAAGTGATGAAAATGGAATTTACGGTACCACCATGTTTTTAAAATCGCATGCCGATGGTGCCACAGCGTTTTTCTTATTTCAATTAGTGTTCTGTAGCGCAGCGGCCACCATTGTTGGCGGCGCTCTGGCAGAGCGTACTCGTCTTTCTGGTTACCTTGTTATTAGTGCCTTGGTGGCTGCCGTTTTTTACCCATTGGTTGGTCACTGGGTTTGGGGTGGCGTATTAGATGACGGTGTTACGGGTTGGTTGGCACAAACAGGCTTTATTGATTTTGCCGGAGCCACTGTTGTGCACGGTACCGGTGGTTGGCTTGCACTTGCGGCTGTCATTATTGTTGGGCCCAGACTTGGTCGGTTTGCTGAAAACGCACCTAAGCTTCGCGGCAGTAACTATCCCGTTGCCACAGTGGGTGTTTTGGTGCTTTGGTTTGGTTGGTTTGGCTTTAACGGTGGTAGTACCTTAGCGTTTAATGAAAAAGTCCCCAGCATTCTTGTAAACACGTCTCTTTCAGCGGCTGCTGGTGGCTTTGCTCTATTGTCATGGGCATGGATAAAAGAACGTAAACCTGATATTGCGGCATCATTGAACGGCACCATTGCAGGTTTGGTTGGTGTTACCGCCGGCGCTGATATCTTTTCTGCGCAAGATGCCGTCATCGTTGGTGTGGTTGGCGCGGCTGCCTGTGGCGTTGCAACGGTGTTACTTGAGCGTTGGAAGATTGATGATGTGATTGGCGCTTGGCCTGCGCATGCTATTGCTGGTGCAGCCGGCACGCTGATGGTCGCGGTCCTTGGCGATATGGATGCCTTTACGCAAGCATCTACCCGTGCTGAACAATTTGTTATTCAAGGTACAGGTGTTCTAGCAATTGCCGCTTGGGCATTCGGTGGTGGTTATGCGGTATTGTTCGCGGTTAATAAAATGTTGCCTTTGCGAGTATCAGAAGCCGATGAACGCATAGGTTTAAACATCGCAGAACATAACGCATCTACCGAATTAGTTGAGCTTGTTGGTGAGATGCAAATGCACCGCGATAACGGTGACTTTCATACACCGGTATCGGTTGAACCACACACAGAAGTGGGTCAAATCGCTAGTGAATACAACCGCGTACTCGAGCGCGTCCAGCTTGAAATGGATACCCGAGAGGAAGCTTATCGTCAGCTTGAAGAGGAAAGTGAATTCCGCTTTATCTTCGAGAACGCCCATGAAGGTATTGTGCAATTTGCCCGTACTGGTGGCATTACCAAAGCCAACCCTGCAGCGGTGTCTTTACTTGGCTTTAATACTGAAGAAGAACTCATGGCGGGCGTTGGTCAGTGGATGTCGCGTTTGCAAGGCGTGGATAAAGAAACCAAGCTGCGTGGCATGGTTCGCGAGCTTAATGAAAAAGGCGTTGCAAACGAAGTTGAACTCTCGTTTACACGAAATTCTGATAACCGTGAAGGTCACGTGCAGATTGACCTGCGTCGTCTGATTAATTCTGACGGTACCGAGCCAACGGTACTGGCCTCTATCATTGATGTGAGTGAAAAGAAAGCCAACGACCGTCTACGCATGGAACGCGATGTCGCAAATGCAGCGAGCCACGCTAAGAGTGAGTTCCTGGCCAACATGAGTCATGAGATTCGTACACCGCTCAATGGTGTTACAGGCATGTTGGAATTACTCTCACGAACCGAACTGGATAGTCGCCAAGAGCGTTTTATTCATGTTGCGGGTACATCAGCAGATTCCTTGTTGTCTGTTATTAACGATATTCTTGACGTATCTAAAATTGAAGCTGGTAAGTTAGAACTCGAGGAAACCGAATTCGCACTGCCGCAATTGCTTGCTGATGTGCTTGATATGTTTGCCCAACAAGCGGCGACCAAAGGCATTGAATTAGCAAGCTTGTTACCAACCAATATCCCAGAGCGTGTTATCGGTGACCCAGAGCGTTTGCGTCAAGTGTTTGTAAACCTGGTTGGGAACGCGCTTAAATTTACGGATAAAGGTGCCGTTACCTTGCGCTGTCGTACTGAAAAACTTGGCGCAGGTCGATCAAAATTCCGATTTGCCGTTGAAGATACGGGTGTTGGTATATCAACAGCGGAACAAGCGTATTTATTTGAGGCCTTTACCCAAGCAGATACATCAACCACACGTAAGCACGGTGGTACTGGTTTAGGTTTGAATATTACGCGTCAGCTTATTGAGTTGATGGGCGGTAGTATCAGCGTTGATAGTGAGCCTGGTTCGGGCACCACGTTCTATGTGGAAATCGATTTACCGGTGGCTGCACAATCAGTGGCAGAGCAAAGTGCAGCCTCTGCCAAACGCGATACCACTAAAAATAGCGGCATTCGCATTCTTGCGGTAGATGATCATCCCATTAATCTTGAAATCTTGGATGGCATGCTCGAACCCGAAGGGTTTCAGATCACCGCAGTAGAGGGTGCGCCCGAAGCCTTGTCCTTACTAGATCAGGCCGTGACACAGGGTAAGCCGTTCTCGATAGCACTACTTGACTACCAAATGCCGGGTATGGATGGAAGAGATCTGGTTCAGCGAATTCGACAAGACAAACGTTTTGACGATCTTAAATGCATCATGCTCACTTCGATCGATCAAGCGCTAACCTCCGAGGAACGTGAAGAGCTAAGCATCCATTCAAGTATCACGAAGCCACTGCGCCGCTCTCGTCTATTCGATGCGATCAATGAAACACTGGGTCGCCCGGTTAACAGTAACTCGCAAGTTGCGGCAACGCCGGTAACGGATTTGGCTGCACAAAGTATTGCGGCTGCTCGCAAAGCAACGCCTGACACCGGTGCGCAGCTCACGGCCACACCAACTGAAGTGATTGGTAACTTTTCGAAAGCGGCGGTTACCACCGACACTAACCGGGCGCTCAGTATCCTGGTAGTGGAAGACAATGCTGTGAACCAAATGGTTATTCAAGAGTTGATTGGCGGTTTTGGTCATAAGACCACCTTGGCCGAAAATGGTGAGCAAGCGCTTGCTGCTGTTGAAAAGGGGAATATCGATCTTATTCTGATGGATTGCCAGATGCCAGTGATGGATGGTTTTGAAGCGACGCGACGTCTACGCGAAATTGAACAAGAGCGCGGTTTACCGCGGATGCCAATCGTGGCTGTTACATCGAACGCGATTAAAGGTGATCGTGAACGTTGCATCGACGCTGGAATGGATGACTATGTCAGTAAGCCTATCAATACCGCGAAACTTGCAGCGGCGATTAGCAAGCACGCAGGTTCATTGTAGAGCAGTATCGGTGCCTGCCATCCAGTTACAGATGGTAGGCACTATTTAATAGCGAATTTCACCACCAGCAGTATTCCAAGCGTTAACACCAATACGCTTAACCAGCCGAGTCCACCCAGCATTTCGTTGAGTATTATCACGCCAAGCACTGAGCCGAGCGCCGGTACGGCTGCCATAAAAGCGGCTGTGGTTGAGGGACCTAAGTGGCGGGTCGCCAAGGCAACCAGCAGTAGTCCAATCAGTCCGGGTATCAGTCCTTGATATAAGGTTTGTAGAAGTAGTTGCGGCCGAGTGACGTCGTATATCCCAGTAGGTAGTAGCCAATACCATAGGGGCACGAACAAAATAGCATTGATGATCGAGCTACAAAATAAAATTTGGGTTGTAGTGACATTCCACAGCCTGGCAGCAATCATATAGCCAGAGAAAAAAACAGCTGCAATTAAAAAGAGCCCGTCACCAATCCAGGCGTCTTTCAGTGATAATTCAGCGGCATCGACAACGGCCAGGGTTGCCCCTGCAATAATCAACAGTACACCCACTATTTGGAACCCGTGTACGCGTTGCTTTAACAGTTTCCAGGAAACAAATAAGGTAATAGCCGGTAAAGCCCCATTCATAAAAATGCCACCGTGTGCTGCAGGTGCAAATTCGAAGGCCAGAAATACACACAATATATAGACAGGGCCGAGTAGAAAACTTAAACCCGCCATGCGTTGCCAACTCATTGAACGCCAGGGCTTGTAGTAAAGCACAATGGGTAAGGCAACGATGGAAGACACGCCATAGCGAAGTGCTGCCAAGTCGTAGACGGTGAGGGCAGACTGCGCACCGGCTCGACTGGCGACTAACCATGTGGCCCAAATAAACGTAATGGTTATGGCGGCTGTATAGCCGAGCACCGGATTGCGAGAGGGTTCAGTAGACATGCGCGCGAACGTTATTAAGCCTTTGATAAAAGGAAATAGGCTGCTAAATCGTTATTGATACGGTTCGCGCACCTCAATATTGATGGTAACACCATCACTGGGCTTTGTGGATACACCTGCTCTGGGGCTAACAGATTCTCCATCGGCGGAAAAGCGAAACATCTTTACAAACGCACCCACCACCAAACCAACCTCTAACATACCGAGTGAGGTACCCGGGCAGGTTCGAGGACCAAAGCCAAAACCAAAGTGCATTAAGTCTTTCGCCGAGTAACCTTTGTCTTTTAGTACTTGCCAGCGTTGTGGTGCAAATTGTGTGGCGGGGTAGCCTGACACAGCTTCTCCCCAAATATCTTCACAGCGGTTGGCGTGCCACACGTCCAACAATACGTGAGTGCCCTTCGGAATTATCAGCTCGTGTTCGTCGTCAATTTTTACGGTGGTATCGATTGTTGCGCGACGTGGTAAAAAATACAAAGAGGGGGTTAGCCTTAGTGTTTCTTGTAGGGCTTGGAGTAGGTTTGATGCTTGCGCCAAGTTATCAGGGTCGTAAATATCGACCGATTCGACTTCATTGTAAATAGCCTCTTGCACCTCTGGTGAGCGTGCCAAGTGTGTGAATGTCCAGCCAGCGAAAGATGTGGTCGCTTCAAGTGCTCCGGCTAAAAAAACGCGAATATTACTTCTTAATTGATCATCCGTTGCCTCCGATTTGAATTGACTCCACATACCTAAACCTTTTTTGCGACCGGCAAGGGCAATATCAGTAAGTGTCTCGAAGTCATTTTGCGCCTTGTTAAGGCGCTTGGTTTTACCACTGAGGAAATTAAGTGGCGCTTGGATTCGATGGGCAATGGTATCGGTCACCATATGATCGATCATCAACGTTAAGCTTGGTACGTAGCGTTGCTGAATATCCTCATAAGAAACAGAACCACCAAAAAAATTATTCACCAACATCTCTAACATGATGGCACTAATTTCGGGTTCTAATTCTAACGGCGTTATTGATGCTTGTGCTTCGGCTTGCTGTTCTCTAAGCACCTCCAACCGATCAGCGGCTGTTTTTCTAAAGGTTTGTTCAAACTCGGCAAACTTCTCTGGCTGGAATAATTTGGTTTTACCAAACGATGGTGCCGCCAATTTTTTTTGCATCCGCCATTGTTCACCGTTTGAATACAGGAGTGAGTCTTCTCCGGTTGCACGAGCAATACCGTCAGTGGGTAAGGTGTCCCTGTCGAATTGGCCGGGTTTATCACCAGTGTCTAATAAGATGGGCTTAATAACGGTTGGGTCTCGAGTGACGAGCACGGCAGGAAAAAACGGGACATCAAGATAGCGATTGTGTTTGCCGCTTCTATCCAAGTCATCAACTGACTGGAAGTAGGCATCCAGAATTCGAATCGGCTCGCGATAATTCCAAAGATGTGGGAAGGGCAGACTGACGCGATTTCGGGCCAACAGCGATACTCGCGAAGGCAGATAGTTGCCCCCAAATGGATTCTTTTTCGTTAGCTGTTGCAGTAATCGCACACGCGTTCTCAGTCAGAAGACATAACTTAGAGTAAGTCTAGTACAGCTGGGTGAAATTGAGCCCGACGTTGTAGAATAACGGGTTGTACAGAGTCGAAATGAACAGATCGTTGAATCTATCAAATACATTAGCCAGGCATGCAGCCATTTACAGTAGTGGTTTACAAGCAGCCAAAGCACCAGCTTGCAGCTTAGACGTTTTGCATGAGCTGATAACTTATCTAGGTTATGTTCAGCAAGACCCAATTCAAGTCGTCACACGCGCCCATGACCACATACTGTGGAGCCGAAACCAGCACTATAGACCTAAGAAGTTATACGACCTATTAGAAAAACGGCGATCTATTTTCGAACACTTCGCACATGATGCATGCGTTTTGCCGATAGAAACGCTGCCCTATTGGACGCATCAATTTGAACGTAAAGCGAAGGTGTTTAAAGATAACCCAACTCGAAATAATTTATTGACTAAATCGCAACAGAGGCAATTGTTAGCAAGAATCGCTGATGAAGGGCCGCTGTGTTCGCGTGATTTTAAACCAGCGGGAAAAACTAAAAAGCTGGGTGTGTGGGGTAAGCCTGCGCATAAACAAACGCTTGATTATTTATGGTTTGTTGGCGAGCTGGCGGTTGCGAAGCGCGATAAGTTCACCAAGTATTATGATCTGGCTGAACGTATTTACCCTAAAAAATATACGGACGCACAAATCAGCATTGAAGAAAGAATGACATGGTTTTGTCGGCATGCTTTCGCACGTTTAGGTTTTGCAACACCGAAAGAATTAATGCATTTTTGGGAGGTGTCGAGCTTAACTGAAACAAAGCAGTGGTGTGAGGAACATGCTGCCAAGCTAAAAGCCATCAATGTTGAAACAGCAAATGGTGAACAAATAAAATCGCTAACGCTAAAAAAAAATCTGAAGCTAATTAGCGCTGTTCCGCCACCTTCGCCGCGTTTAAAAATTCTGAATCCGTTTGACCCCCTTATCCGAGACCGTAAGCGGTTAACGTATCTATTCGGTTTTGACTATCGAATCGAAATGTATGTGCCGCCTGCTAAACGACAATATGGCTATTATGTTTATCCTTTATTGGAATTCGATAAATTTGTTGGTCGCTTACAAGTTCGCCACGACCGAGAACAGAACGTCATTAAAGTCGATAACCTTTGGCCTGAAAACAAAATTGCTTTCGGTAAACAGCGTATGCAAAAACTCCACAGTGAACTAGAGCGGTTAAAGCGCTTTTGTGGTGCGGATTCCGTTCTATGGGCGTAGTACCAAGTTAGCGCTGCCGCTACGTTTCCAGTCATGGATGGCGAGTTTATTATTTTTTAAGCCTAACGCAGTCGTCCCGCTAAGTTGGCCGCATAATTGTCGGTCATGCCAGCTATAAAATCCATCAACATCATCAATTGTTCATATTCAGAAGTAGATGTTTGTTGAATATTATTCAAATATTCTACAAACGGTGCCATGATAATATCGTCCTCTTCGCGCCTAAGAATAGATTCTCGATTTATTGCCGCGTTTAGAATATCCCCCAGTAGAGTCTGGCAATTTGCTTCCAAACTATCGTCTTGTTGAAACGGGTAGACTTTGTTGCGAGCGATTGAGTTTAGATTATTGAATGCGGTAAGCTTATCTGCATCAATGCCTTCAATTAGGGCGTGATGATAGTCTCCATGCATTATGGCGTCATAGTTAGTGTTAAATACACTTATGCATTGCTCAACAAGTGTGCTGATGGCGGCAGCCCGCATGCGTTTAATGGTGGCACTGGGCGTTAGTTCGCTCAATTGCATCAAACCATTTTCCACATCTGACCGATCGAGTATGTGCAAATCAATCGCATCTTCAATATCGATTACGGCATTACAAATATCATCCGCAGCTTCCACTAGAAAAGCCAATGGGTGCCTGCAATAGGCATCCTCTTTAAACAACAGTCCCGTATTATTCACAACCCAATCAAACGCCTTAGCATCGGATTGAAAAACGCTGTACTTTCCCTCAGCTTGCGCATATTCGTGATCAGAGTACCAAGGGTATTTTATCATTACAGCAAGTGTTGCAGCCGTTAAGCCAAGTCCGCCTTGTCTGTTTTCACAACCTTCTTCAAAGCCACTCACGCTTCTCGTTGCTATACGAAAAGCCTGGGCATTGCCTTCGTATAATTTCAGGTCTGTTTGCTGTGCCGTTGTGAATGCGCGATGCACCCGTGGGTGTTGGTTCATCCAATGCCGAATTGCACGCTCACCGGCATGCCCAAACGGTGTATTACCTACATCGTGAGCTAAACAGGCGGCTTGGACCAACTCGGCAAAGTCATAAGCAGTAGCGGGTATTTGATCGTATTCAGATTGCTGCGCAATCCTAAAGGCCGCTTTACCTAAGCTTCTGCCAACGGCGGCGACTTCAAGCGAGTGAGTCAGGCGATTGTGTGTGTGGTCATTAGTGGCCAACGGATGCACCTGAGTTTTGCGAGCAAGTCGACGAAATGCTTTTGAGAAGATAAGTCGATCATGATCGATTTCAAATTCAGTTCTATCTTGTGAATGGTTGGGTGCTCTGGGGTGAAGTCTGTCCGTGCACAGCAGAGCTTGCCAAGACAGTCGATCTTCCTGATCTGTAATACCCTCAAAGGCTATTGCTTCGATGTTCTGGCTCATGTGGGTGCACAAATCCCTATGCTTATAACTAGGGCTTTTATCGCCCCAAGTGCGCGATTCTTAATGGAGTGAATAACCGTTTTGGGCAATACGGAAAACCGGTTGCTTGTTTAATGATGGTGCTGGCAGAAAGTGTGTGACGTGGTCGCGATACCTGATTGACATATACCGATCAAGCCCACCGGATGCGTTTCTAGCGCGCGAATTCCTTGCGATGGTTTACCCACAGTAATTGTAAGCTAGCGTTAATTGTTGTTATGGCATCCAAACTATTGCGGCACCTCACAACTAAGATTGTCAGTGCTTGCAGCCATGGTGTTACCTGACTGAGCATCAAATAACTGAAGCTGACCACCGCTGCTTAGCCATTGCCGTGCTTTTGCCACAATAATGTTGTAACAAGCTTGTTGCGTGCCCACGCTGAATTTAGGGAATATTTTTGGTTGAAAGTTACTGCGTGTATGGCGCGTGTGCATACCGAGTAAGGCAGCGCAATTTGTTTCATCCGTTGCACTGGAACCTCCAGCACGAAGGTATTCGATGTTCTCTGTACCGTCGGTGCGCAAAACACAGGAATCCGTTCCAGTCTCCAGCACCAGTGCCTCTTCTCTCCATGGCGGGGATTGCATCTGAACGGCTGAAAAAGCTTGGCCACATTGGCAATTATAATAATCGGCTATATCGAGGTTAAGCTCCTTCGCTTGTGCTCGTAGCTGTGCCAAGTTTGGTACCAGTGCTGATTTAGAATCAGTCTGCTTCGCTTCAGTTGGTCGCGTGTACGTGTCGGTTGTAAAGCAACGATTGAGTTCTTCGCTCAGTGTTTCATCGTCATAGATGATAGGCTTAAGTAGCGTTTCACCATCGATGATTTGCGTGATCGCAAGTTTTGGGCGATTGTAGGCAGGCTCTGCTAAATATTGCACCAGCTTTCCTACCAGTACTATGCCGTCGAGATCGATATCTGCGTCCCCGGTAACGTCAGCTAATGGGTAAGGTCTGCCATGAAACACAACGGTATAAAGACCAGGGGGTTTGTTGATTGCAAAACGAATTGTGCAACCTTCACCCACGGTGGCTTTGGCTGTATAACTCTCTTGAGCGGTTGCGCTGAGTGGTGCTGCACTCAGTACGCCGGCAACAATCATAGCGAACGTTAACAGTGTTCGATGTAGAGTAATCATCATGAGGTGGTTTCACTTAGCTCGCTAAGTTGATTTTTCAATTGTGCTACTTCCTGTTTTAATTCTGAAACTGTTGACTTCAAGCTATCAATTTGCTGTTGTAGATCTTCTGCATTCTCCAAGTTATCCGTTGGAGTGGCTGTTGGCGTTTGATCAGGCGCAGGTGTTTGCACACTGGGCGCGCCGCTAAACAGATGGCCAATGCGCTCGCCACGTTGTCCAGGTTGTTGGCCCAACCTAACCGCATAGGGCACACCTCGATCACACAACCTATCAAGGGTACTTTCGAGTTCTTCTTTATCGGTAAATTCACACATACGTTGTGTGCGGGTATTTAATTCGCTAATCGTTTGTGGACCACGAAGCATCATCACACATAGCAAGGCTTGTTGCTTTCGCCCCAGTTCGAGGTGATCCATGAATTGTTGAGTAAATTTATCAGAGCGGGAACCGTATTCTTTACGAACAAAATGCTTGGTATCCAATTCCTGCAAAGCACGAGACACCTCACCTTGATTATAATGTGAGATAGGGTCGCGGCTGGATTTTTGGTTGCATGCGGTCACTACGCTGTTTAATGTCAGTGGATACTGCTCGGGCGTGGTTAATTGCTTTTCCATGAGTACGCCTAACACGCGCAGTTCAATGGCGCTAAGCTGTGGCGCGCTGGCCCGGGCTGAATCGGTAGTCTTGTCTGCTAAATCTTGCATGCGTCACTCCTGAAACTTATATGTAAATTATAGTGGTTTTAAACAGCTTCGCCTCTGTAGTGCACACACGATGTGATTGCGCTAGGCTTAGTCCAACTCCGCTAATAGACCGCATCCCGTTGCCAGAAGCACTCGCCATTCCAGAATCTGTCCAATCTCTACCGATTTCAAAGGTCATTGACAAAGTTGCTACTGCGCTCAAACGAGGCAACGTGCTACTGCACGCTGAACCTGGCGCGGGCAAAAGTACTGGATTGCCATTGTGTTTGTTATCCATTGCGGCCGCCAAGAACAGGATTATCATGCTCGAACCGCGCAGGTTGGCAGCGATCGGCGTTGCTGAGCGTCTTGCTGCTCAGTTAGGCGAGCCATTAGGGCAACGCATTGGCTTACGCATGCGCGGTCAAACTAACGTGTCTTCAAACACAGTATTAGAAGTTGTCACAGAGGGTGTGTTAACGCGGTTATTGCAAGCTGACCCCACTCTCGATGGTATTGGCTTGATTATTTTTGATGAATTTCATGAACGCAGTCTGCATGCCGACTTGGGTCTTTCACTGTGTCGGGAAGTACAACAAGCCTTGCGCGAAGATTTACGACTGTTGTTGATGTCTGCAACGCTTGATGCGGTCAAATTAAGTGAGGCAATGGGGGCGGTCGAACAGGTATCTTGTCCGGGGCGAACCTATCCAGTCGAGCTGCATTGGCTGGCAAATGCAAAAGCCGATTTGCCAGCGCAGGTGACTCACGCCGTGAATAAAGCGCTAACAGAGGAAAGCGGTGATGTGCTTGTGTTCTTACCCGGCATTGCGGAAATCGATCGATGCGCACGGTCGCTTGAACCTCAATTAGGCGAGGGCTTAATGTTGTTTCGTTTGCACGGTAGAGCGGATGCTAAAACCCAGCGTGCCGCGACGGCACCAGCAACAACCGCACAACGGCGCATCATTCTAAGCACAAGCATCGCCGAAACCTCAATCACGATCGACGGCATTGGAGTGGTTATTGATGCCGGTCTGGAACGACGTGCGCGTACCGATAGCAGCACCGGTGCTCAAAGATTGGAAACTGTGAACGCCAGTCAAGCCAGCGCCACTCAACGTGCAGGACGAGCGGGTAGAACCGGTCCGGGTGTGTGTTATCGACTTTGGAGCGAACATGATCATAAGCGGCGTGCCACTAGTTGGCAGCCGGAAATTATGCGCGCTGAACTGTCCGGCCTGTTGCTGGAGTTAGGCCTATGGGGTGTCAGCGATGCCGATGCATTGCCTTGGTTAGATCCACCGCCGGCGGCCAGTATGGTGCGTGCTAGCGCCGTGTTGGAATCTATTGGCGTTTGGCGGGGTGGGCGTCTGACTGAGCACGGTAAAGATGTGGCTGCATTACCTGTTCATCCGCGTATAGGACATATGCTGATATGGGCCGCCGCACGCGGGCAGTTACCCTTGGCGTGCAAGCTTGCGGTATTGCTTGAAGATGGCGGGCCTAAAATTAAACATGCGGATATTGACTTGCTGGTTCAGCAAAAACTATCACCGCATCAAGCACGCCGAGTAGATCAGCTACAAAAACGATTAAGCAATAACGCGCAACCAGATGCCGGCCCAGGTGCAGGTGTAATGCTCGCACAAGCCTATCCTGACTGGATTGCTCAGCGCAGAGGCGGACACGACGCACGCTATGTGTTGAGTTGTGGGGCCGGTGTATTTATATCTGCCGATGATCCCTTAGCTCGGACGTCTTGGTTAGCGGTGGTGAGTATAGGTGGCGCTGCAAATGAAGGGCGAGTGTTTATAGCCAGCGCATTGGATATTGACGCGTTGCAAGCATGGTCACCTGAATTGTTTGAAAGTAAAAAACATTTATCGTGGGACGACAAACAAGAGCGGGTAGTTGCCGAACAACGCAAAGTAATTGGTCAGTTGGTGGTGCAGCGTAAAACGCTGACCGACTTGAATGACGAGGAAAAAGCTCAGGCATTACTCGATGGAATTCGACAAAAAGGCGTTGTCTGTTTACCGTGGACAGATGAATGTCGGCAGTGGCAAGCCCGAGTGAAACTGATGACCAAATTAGATAACGATGCAGGGCATGCACACGCCTGGCCGGTGGTTGATGATAAAACTTTAAGCGAAAATTTGGAAAGTTGGTTGTTGGTTTGGCTAAGCGGCAAAGGTTCGCTTAAGGCCGTTTCGCAAATAAACCTATTGAGTTGTTTGCAAGCGATGTTGGATTATGAACAATCACAACGTCTAGATACCATGTTACCGCTTCGTTACGCCGTGCCGAGTGGTTCAGCTATAAAATTGCGCTATGCAGAGGATGAGATTCCAGTGCTGCCAGTTAAACTACAGGAGATGTTTGGTTGCACAGAAAACCCCAGCATTGCCAATGGGCAAATTACTTTGAAAGTAGAATTGCTATCACCAGCGCGCCGACCGGTTCAGTTAACCTCAGATCTGGTAAATTTTTGGCAGCAAAGCTATGTGGCCGTTAAAAAAGAGCTGGCGGGACGTTATCCAAAGCATGATTGGCCAGATGACCCTCTAACTGCAAAACCGACGGCCTATGCGAAACCGCGTAAGAAAAAGCAGAATTAGTGTTCGTGGAAGTGTTGCCCCAGGGCTGGATTTTCTGAGAACAGGTGAACGGTAAAGCCACCTGAATCTTTGGCGACAACTTTGTGGACCATGTTGTCGTAGCAATTTTTGTTGCCTTGTTGCCAGATACAATCGCCATCCTGCATTGAACGATTTTCGGCATGTTCAATTTGATTGATACCGCACACGTCATACAACTCCATGTCGAAATTTCCAGCATAGACCTGATAATACGCAAAGCTTGGATGGCCGTGTACGCACGAAGACACATGCGGTTCCCAGCGACAAACGTAACCCACCCAATCCCCATCGGTGCCAATCACATGCCGGCTGTAGTGCGTGTGCCGAGCCAAGTCCTGAAGTTCCGACTTGAGTGTGTCTAATTGATGTTGTAGCTGGCTTGCTATGCGCTTATCCATCAATGATGTCTGATGAAGGTCGGTATGTAGCGGCAATGATCGGGCTTCAAGCAAAATACTAAATACGTCGGCGAATTCAGCACGTGCATCGTAAGTGCGTTCATCCATCAAAGCTGAATCCAATGGTACTAATGGCTCGCCTGCAATTGCGGTTGATGAGTTTAAGCGCATTGTTGCAACTCTTGCTGAACGGTGATAGCCGTAGCTAGCCAATTATCAAAAAATTCTTCAATGTCTTGTTCACTAACATCCTTGTTGGTGATGATCAGACGAATAGTGAGATCATCTTTTAAATAGGCGATATTGACTAGGGAGTTGCCTGATTGGTACAGCTTTTCTCTAATGCGTTTGTTGTAAGCATTAACATCCACGCCAGCGCTCGGTATACTTCTAAAGCAGATATTGTTAATCCAGCGCTGTGATTGTAGTTCTAGTGATGGCTCCGCTAAAATTCTGCCTTCCGCTAATGCGGATAGTGTCATGAATTTATCGATGCGTTGTTCAAAGCCCTGTTCGCCATAGTACACATATTCAAGCCACATCTTGAACATGTCGACACGACGACCGCATTGTAGAGAGTAAGGACCCAAATCTTGTCGCTGTGCGCCATCATGAAAAATGTATGAGGTATCGCCCAGGTTGCAAACACGATCAAAGCTGCCAGCCTCGCGCACAAACAGTACGCCGCACATCAGTGGTACCCCTAACATTTTGTGCCCATCCCAGCTGAGCGAGTCGGCTTTATCGCGGCCTTCAAGAAATTGCTTTTGCGTGTTCGAAAACGCAACGGCACCGCCCCATGCACCGTCAATATGAAACCAGCAGTCGAATGCCTTTGCGATGTCGCCAATAGCGTTAAAGTCATCGAACGCTCCACGCACCGTGGTGCCGGCGGTGCCAATGATGGAAACGGGAACGCGGCCTTGGTTAACGCTCTCTTGTAGTAGTTGCGAAAGTGCTTCTGTTTGCATAACGCCCGTTCGGTCCACAGGTACTTTAACCAGTGCATCCAGACCAATGCCTGACATCACCATGGCTTTATCCATCGAATAGTGTGCCTCTTCGGATACAAACACAGACACTTTCGGTAATCCTTGTAGTCCTTGGTTTTTTAAACTTGGAAATTTATTGTGTAAGGCCAACAGCAAGGCAACGTAATTGCTGTTACTGCCGCCTGTAGTGACTTGCGCCTCACCAGTAGAGAACCCAAATATATTTTTAAATCGGTTAAGCACTTCGGTTTCAATGAGTGTGGCAACCGGCGCAACTTCGTATGTGTACATCGAGGTGTTGGCCAGGGATTCAACCACACTGCCAACCAGGGCTGGCGTGGATTGCCCAGCCCAGAGTTGATTGAAATATTGTGGGTGCGCTGTCTTTACGCTGTAGGAAAGATAGGTATCTACCAGCTTCCATAGGCTGTCCCACGATTGGCTGCCTTCATCAAGGTCAATATTTTTGAGTTTGTCTTGTAATTCAGAATAACTTTGATAGTCAACCACGGCTCCAGTTGAGCGCTCCTCACTGTATTGCTCCATCACATCTGCAAGTTGTGCGTAGGGTGATTTGTCTGTGCGTTCTGAACGGCTCATGCTGGCATTAAGTTATTGGCTACTAGATGATTATGTGTGACCTGAGTCCGTAGCAAGAGTTCAACGAATCAGGGGTGATTGCCAACCAGTTCTCTCACAAATCGGTAATATGGCTGTCAACCGTTTGCATTACTTTTTTTTGCAAAATAATCGTAGCCAAATAGGGCAACATTGCCACAGGTTTTGACAGTATTCTCATTAAGATGTATGTACCGACTTTCAGCCGCAAGCGTTATATGCCGCATGCACTTGTGCCGGGAGAACACGTGTGAGCAATATATGCAGAGTTGGATTCGGTGGTGGTTGTCATTGGTGCACGGAAGCGGTGTTCATGACACTCTCGGGCGTAAGCACTGTGCAGCAAGGTTTCATACGATCTGATTTTCCAAACGATGCGTTCTCTGAAGCCGTTATCGTGACGTTTGATTCCGAGCTTGTCAGTCTGGAGCAACTAATCGACGTACACCTAAGAACACATGCCAGCACATCCAAACACTCCTTTCGGGAAAAGTACCGCAGTGCGATATACACCTTTGATGATGATCAGCGCAGGCATTGCGAAACTTACCTGCAAAAATTACAGCAGCAATTCGAGCAACCCTTGATAACATCGGTGATGAACTACGTGGACTTTCAGTCGTCCGACGAGAAGTACAGAAACTACTACTATCGCGATCAAGATCGACCTTTTTGCCGTACTTATATCGAGCCGAAAATGTTGGTGTTGCGTAAGTATTTTTCAAGTTTGCTCAGAAATCCATAACACCGCGAATATACGCATTTAAGATTGACAATATGCTGCAGGGTTTTAGCGCTATAATCGAGTAATACAAAGCCTATTGATCAATCGCATGAGTCAAAACTATCCCTCTCTATTTGAACCGCTGGATTTAGGGTTCACCAGCCTGTCTAACCGCATGTTGATGGGTTCTATGCATACAGGTTTGGAGGATAAGAAGTCCGACTACCCTAAGTTGGCCGCTTATTTTGCAGAACGTGCAGCTGGTGGCGTCGGGCTTATGGTGACGGGTGGTATATGCCCTAATATTCGTGGTTGGCTTGGGCCATTCTCCGGTACCTTGAATAGTGGCTGGCAAGTGGGGCGGCATAAGACAGTGACAAAAGCTGTGCATGCTGAAGGCGGTAAGATCGCGATGCAAATATTGCATGCAGGGCGGTATGGTTACCACCCGTTAGTCGTGTCATCTAGCGCCAAGCAATCGCCCATATCTCCATTCAAACCCAGAGCGCTATCGTCGCGCGGTATCGAATCACAAATAAAAGCTTTCGCGCGTTGTGCTGCTCGGGCCAGAGATGCAGGCTACGATGGTGTAGAGGTGATGGGCTCGGAAGGGTATCTGATCAATCAGTTTCTTTCAGCACGCGTTAATGATCGTGATGATGAATGGGGTGGAGATGCAGCACGGCGATTGCGTTTGGCTGAAGCCATCGTCAGCCGTGTGCGCGAGGCGGTCGGGCCAGACTTCATCATTTTGTATCGGTTGTCTATGTTGGAGTTGGTGGAGCAAGGAAGCAATTGGGAAGAGATTGTTGCTCAGGCAAAAGCGGTTCAAGCCGCAGGCGCCACGATCATCACCACAGGCATTGGTTGGCATGAAGCGCGTATTCCAACTATCGCGGCGATGGTACCGCGCGGTGCGTTTGCCACGGTGACCGGTAAGCTGCGTTCTGAAATTGATTTGCCCTTAGTTGCAACCAATCGCATTAACACGGTGGATGTGGCTGAACGAATTGTGGCTGACGGTGATGCCGACATGGTGTCCATGGCCAGACCGTTTTTAGCCGACCCGCAGTTTGCCATTAAAGCCCAACAGGGCCGTACCGATGAAATCAACACCTGCATAGCGTGTAACCAGGCTTGTTTGGACCATGTGTTCTCCAAAAAGACAGCAAGCTGTCTGGTTAATCCACGCGCCTGCCATGAAACGGAATTGTTAATAACACCAACCAAGAATGCTAAAAGCATTTGCATCGTTGGCGCAGGGCCGGCCGGTTTAGCTGCCGCGACAACCGCTGCACAACGCGGACACAGTGTTACGTTAATTGATTCAGCTAGCGAGATCGGCGGTCAATTCAATATGGCCAAACAAGTGCCGGGTAAAGAAGAGTTCAATGAAACGCTGCGTTACTTTGCAAAACAAATAGAGCTAACGGGTGTTAACTTGCAACTGAACAAACGCATCGAAAACGTAGATGAGTTACGGGATTTCGATGAAGTTATTTTAGCAACCGGTGTAAAACCGCGTACACCACGTATTGAAGGAATCGATCATGCGAAAGTGTTGTCGTATGTTGATGTGCTTCGTGGTCAGGCGAATGTGGGGGCAAAAGTTGCGGTCATCGGCGCTGGGGGTATTGGTTTTGATATCGCCGAATTCCTATCGCATGAAGGTGGTGATTCAAGCACAAACCCGGTAACGTTTATGACGCAGTGGGGCATTGATAGCACGTTTGAAACTGCTGGTGGTGTGACTGACTTTAACCCTAAACATTCTTCTGCCCGCGACGTTACACTGATGCAGCGTAAAACCAGCAAGGTGGGTAAGAATTTAGGCAAGTCCACAGGCTGGATTCATCGACGCGAACTCACCATGCGTGGTGTTACGATGCTCGGTGGCTGCGAGTATGTAAAAATTGACGATGCAGGCTTGCACGTGAATGTGGAAGGCGAGGCACGTGTACTTGATGTCGATCACGTTGTGATCTGTGCTGGGCAAGAACCACTGCGTGAATTGCAAGAGCCATTGCAGGCACTGGGCAAGTCGGTACACTTAATTGGTGGTGCTGATGTTGCAGCTGAACTCGATGCAAAACGAGCGATCAATCAGGGAACGCGGTTGGCTGCGCAACTATAATTAAAAGGAGGTTGTATGAGAAAAAAAACGAAAATAGAAAAAGGTTTGTTAGCTTTGCTAGTGGCGCCGGATATTATATTTATGTGTCTGCTGATTGCATCGGGATTGATCTATTTTTTTCTTAAGTAGTTTTCCAAGTCTCTTTTTTTGATCTGGCGTTGTTGACGTAACATGGTGCTTAATTCAATAAGTGCTTAATCACTAACTGCTTAGCACACTTAAGAGGTTGTTAAGCGCGTTATACGATGCGCAATGGCGTTTGTTACAGAGTCCACTAGCTCAACCGGGAAACCAGGGTCCAATTCATTACAGGTTGCATCCATCGCCGCTTTGTATTCAGATTCAATTTTTTCAAACAAATCCGCCACACTTTTTCTTGATAAGCCAGATTGTACACCGGTATCGACGAAGTGCCGACCGCGAATCCGCTCAACATTATACTGATTAGACTGCCCAACACGCATGGCTAGTTTAAAGTCTTTGTGTGGTAAGCGTTTTTGATCAACAGATGTTTGGAGAGTTAAAACATCGTATAGTGGCGTCATGCGAAAACGACCACGGCTAGATAAGGCTAAAGAAAAATTTTTCGCATGCCCATCAGTTGCACCAATAAGCCAGAACAAAATGTTGGCTTTAAAAAAATCAAGTCTGTCGTCGATCGGGTTATCGCTACCGCGCAACACATCCATCACATCCACTATGCCTGGCCCGCCTTCGCTTTGGTATTTTCCGGTAGGTGCCACAGACAATGCCTGGCAGCAATCCTCTTGTGGCAGGCGTATTAACTTGTCATCCTTAATCCATCGGCGATCAAAACGCTCTATGCACAGTGCTTTGTGTTTGCCGAATGTGTGTATGGCAGTGTTTGCGGTTTTAAGTCCAAAGTGGCGCAACAGTTTTAAACAGAAATACTCGTTCTCAACACTGTTTGATAGATCAATACCACCATGCAATTTGCCAATTTGTGGTTTGATAATATGTGATGTTGGTGTAGTGCCACTGGGTTGTATCCATTTGCCTTTATTAAAAAGCAGAGCCGTTTTTTCCTGAGCACCAGCAACCGAGATGCGAAAACTATTTTCACTTCTTATACCTAACGGTGTGACATCCAAGTCTTTGAGTAACTTTTCTACATCTGTTTCGCTCAAGCTTGTACCAGTAAGTTGATCAGTTTCTTGCGGAGTCTCATCTTCGGCTAAAAACTGCAGTGCACCAATACAGTCTTTACCGATCTCTGAAAGCAGGCTAAACGCGTCGGTACCTTGTGCGCCTACGCGCTCGGCAACGCGGCGTCGAATAGCATCGTTATCCGGCAATAGATTTTCGAACACCGCCATTACCTGTGCACCCGTGAATTGATCTTCGCGCAGGGGTAGGGAGATAGACACTGGAATCGCGTGCTTCCACGCTATCCAGTCTGGGTCGTAGACGAAGCGCACAGCACCCGATTTTTCTCTGGTCAACTGACCCAGTAATCGAGTGTTTAAAAAAACATTGAGCGGAGCAAAGGCGCGTTTTCTACCCACTAGAGCGTGTCCTCAAGAAAGTCTGTTGAACCTTGGCTGCGCTCAGTGATTTGAATCTCCAGATTCAAAGCGGCACAAAGATCGAAAATGGTTTCCATTCTGGTGCCTGGTGAGCCATTCTCGATCTTGGATATGGTTTCTTGCCATACACCGCTGCGTGTCGCCAACGCCTGTTGGCTTAAGCGCTGCTGCTTACGTGCCGCCCTGAGGGCATGGCCGATATCATTCGGTGTTCTTGCTAGTTGGTCCATGTTGCCCACCATTGGCTGAATATAATATGGTTTATAGATCATAAACAAAAAATATGATAGCTAGACAATAAAAATTGGCCGATCAGTCACTTTTTTATTATGATGTAAATATCATAAAGCAATAATATGGCCAATATATCATAAAAATCAATATGATCAATATATCATAAAGTAATAATATGGCGCCTGAGTCATAGATTGAATTGATCTTAATTTAAACCCATTTGATTGAGCTTTCAGGATTGCTTCTCAGGCCCAATAGGGCGATGAAATTAGCTTATAAAAAACTGGCTTGGGGCTTTGGGCTGCTCATCGCGCTGATCATCTACGACGCCAACAATGGTGGCAGTTTTGGCACCCTCTATGTGATGAATTTCGGCGTGCATGCAGATAAATTCGCGCACTTCATACTGTTTGGACTACTGAGTTTTATTTTGAATATGGCTTTGGGACTAAAGCGCGTTCGCCTATGGCGATTTCGCCTTTATCTAGGCTCGTTATCGATCGGTATTTTTGTCGTGATAGAGGAGCTCAGTCAGCTGTTCATTGCCACGCGCACCTTCGACCTGAATGACTTGGCAGCAGACTATGCCGGCATCTTTGTTTTCGCATATATTACTCGCTTATCCCAAAAACAATTAAGACCTCCGAATTAGGCTAACTACACAGATTGTGACGTTTTAGGCAAGCTTGCACCATGACTCACATCCTATGAAATATTTGGCCGATATAACCTGAGCTTGTGCAATTTTTGCATTGTAGACGATTGATATTTAAGTTCAGTTTGTATGGAGATAAAGACGTGAGTGAGCAGTACCGTGGAAACACAAAAGCCATCGTATTGGATGACGATGCTGATACACGATTCGCCATTAGTCGCATTTTAGGTAAGTGCGGTTGTGAGGTGGTTGAAGCAGAGTCAGTCGAAGAGGTCGTGGCTATAGTTGAAACCCAAGCGATTGATATTGTGTTTAGCGATATGCGCATTCCGGGTGCCCCTGGTGGTGAAGAACTGTTGGATATCAAGCAGGATCTCAAGCTTGATATCGAACTAGTATTGATGTCCTGCGCAATGGACGCAGATGCTCGCGCGCGGCTGATGAACAAAGGAGCGTTTGATTGTGTACAAAAGCCATTCTTTAAGGATACGTGCGAATTCATATTGAGAAATTTTCACGAACCGTTAAAGAAGTCTGCTTAGAAATAGTTCAAACTGGCTTACTTCGCTGCGGATAGCTAAGTCTTGCATCCTTACTTTGGAATCCCGTACCTGCCGCGATGATGCATAACGCCAGAATCAATGAGCTTGCGATTATGCACATCGATGTACAACGCCACATGATCATCTAAACGCGCGTTGAGTTTCGTTGTGCACCATGTACGCCGGGCCAATCGATTGATCTTGTACCGCAGCATCGCCAGTGTGTGATTGATGCTAAACAGCGGGTCAAACTGAGTCTTTTTCATTTCCCCTTGGCCAGTGACGCAACCTTTTATACTTTTGTACTGCACATGCGTTGCATCAGGGAAGTGCCTTTTTATCTCCCCTGGATAGCGCTTGTGCTCATCGGTTTTTATGCACGCTTTTTCATCAATAAAGGGCGCAAGTTCTTCAAATAAGGCATTGCGCGCAGGGCCACTTTGATCGGCTCGTTTGCCGTATTTTTTGCGTGATATGGCCGCCAGATGGCCGCTTGCGGGGATTTGTGCCACACAATGACCCAGGATGAACCGCGTCGTTTGCT
>CALHOU010000085.1 GCA_938035945.1 uncultured Granulosicoccaceae bacterium | reverse complement strand
TAGATTATTGATATCAGCAATCACGTGCCAGTTGTTTGCATCACCCGTGGTTTTCTTCGCAATGTCCCAAAGCGTATCGCTTGCTTCTACTTGATGAGTCAGGTCAACCGTCTGAACTTCTTCGGCCTGCGCCACGAGTAGATTTTCAGAAGATTCTGCAACAGGCTGTGCGGTTGTGCCGTCGGCCAACAACATCACATCGCCATTGACAACGGGTTGCTGTGGAATTTCGCCAAAGGCCAATGTGGAATTCGCATCGCCGTTTTGCAGAAGCTGTGTATCTGTGTTTTCACCCTGTGGAAGTAGCTGCGCAACGTCCTCTATTGGCGTTGTCTGCACGCCTTGGGGCATAGCGTCATCTTCCATCAAGGCCAAGTCAACTTCGTCGAGGAATTCATCGTCTGGAGGGCCAATGTTCAGCACATTCTTAGTGCCTTCCCAAGCGTTTGAACCAAGCTCGACTGTCTTACTGCCGACTTTGCTGATACCGGAGCCAACTTTGCCCAGATCGATACCAGCAATCTTTGGCGTTGTTGAGCACGCGCTAAGCGATAAGACCGCGACGGCTAGGAAGCTAAGTTGAAAAGGAGTTCTTTTAAAGTGAGACATGTAGGTACGACCTCGCAGCGATCAATTGGCAATATTTGGAGTATTTCGAAAGCGTGGATAACGGATTTGTGCAACCACCGTCAGCTAACTGTCGAAAACGACTCTAAATTAATAGTAGGTAGAATCGCGGTCGTCAATGAATTGCGCGAGCATTATGCGCAATATTTTTGTCAATTCATCTTCAATTCAGTCTCGCGCAAAGTTTGCTCGTATTACCACCGACAACGATGCATTAAACGTCATTAACGAATGAAGTGGAAAACGAATTGGAACAACAGAGCTGGGATAATCGAACGATGAGTTAAGCGCGCAAAGAAGTCGCGCGCGTTAAATTCAAATGCTCTTAAAACACTCTACCTGTTAAGCGTAGTACAAAGTTATAAGGCACGCAATGCATGTCATTAGATTGACTATTTGGCCCAAGTGTCGCGCAAGGTCACGGTACGATTGAACACTGGGTTCTGTTTGCTGTGCTCATACCGATCTGCAACAAAATAGCCTAAGCGCTCAAATTGAAAGCGCTCTTCAGGTTTGGCGTCAGCCAGTGAAGCTTCCAGGTAGCATTGTTTATGCACCGCGATAGAGTCGGGATTTAAAGTCGCTTCAAGCGATTCCGCCGCACCTGGATTCGGCACGGTAAACAATCTGTCATAGACGCGCACCTCAGCGCTAACGCCTGCACTGGCTGATACCCAGTGAATTACCCCTTTCACTTTTCGACCCTCAGGTTTTTTACCCAGCGTTGCCGCATCGTGCGTGCATCGAAGCTCAATAACCTCACCAGCATCATTCTTGATGACTTCTTCGCACTTGATAACGTAACTACCGCGAAGACGAACCTCACCACCAGGTATTAAGCGTTGGTATTTAGGTGGTGGGTTTTCTGAGAAGTCATCTCGATCGATCATTACTTCTTTCGTGAACGCAACATCTCGGCGACCAAACTCTTCTTTTTGTGGGTGATTGGCAAACGAAAGCGTTTCGTTGTAGTCGTCGGCCAAATCAGTGATAATCACCTTGATTGGGTCGAGCACTGCCATGCGTCGTGGTGAGTGTTCGTTCAAATCATCGCGTATTATGGTTTCAAGCACGGCCATCTCAATCCACGCATCGTTCTTTGTTACACCAATGCGTTCACAAAACTCTCGCAATGCCGCCGGTGTATAGCCACGTCGTCGAATGCCAGTGATGGTCGGCATGCGCGGGTCATCCCAACCGCTCACGCGGCCATCTTCAACCAACTTCTTTAACCAACGCTTACTTAAAATCATGTATTCAAGTTCGAGTCGGGCAAATTCGATCTGTTGCGGGTGTGCAGGTGTTTGAAGCGTATCTAATACCCAGTCATACAAAGGACGGTGATCTTCAAATTCGAGCGTGCACAATGAATGCGTGATGTTTTCCATCGCATCAGAAATACAATGCGTGTAGTCATACATCGGATAGATCGACCAATCGGTGCCGGTGCGAACATGGTGCACTTTACGGATGCGGTACAAGGTAGGGTCGCGCATATTGATGTTGCCCGAGGCCATATCAATTTTTGCCCGAAGAATGTGTTCACCATCTTCAAACTCACCCGCTTTCATGCGCGCGAACAAATCCAGGTTCTCTTCAATGCTTCGATTGGAATAGGGGCTAGGCGTGCCGGGCTCAGTCAAACTGCCGCGCATGCTGCGTACTTCTTCGGCGGTGCTACTATCGACGTAGGCTTTGCCTTGCTTGATAAGCTCAACCGCGTAGTTATACAGCTCATCGAAATAATCGGATGCGTGCTTGAGCTCATCCCATTCAAAGCCAAGCCATTCAACATCGGCCTTGATCGCTTTTACAAATTCTTCGTTCTCTTTAACGGGGTTGGTGTCGTCAAAGCGCAGATTGCACTTGCCACCATATTGCTTGGCGATACCGAAGTTCAAGCAAATGGATTTAACATGACCAATGTGTAAATAGCCGTTGGGCTCGGGTGGAAATCGGGTAACCACGCGTCCATCGTTTTTGTTCGCGGCTAGGTCGCCATCGATTATGTTGCGAATGAAATTACTGGCAACTGGGGTAGGGGGCTTGTTCATTTTAAAGTCTGCGGCAAAAGTGCCCTTCGATTATAGCCTTGTGACCGCAAGCGCGCGGACTATTATCGCCAGACCATGCAGCCTAGGATTTTTGCTTTTTAGTGGGGGAATAGAGTTTGAGGACTTTTTCCACATATCGCTCGGTTTCGGGGTAGGGCGGAATGCCCTTGTGTTTCTCAACCGCACCTGGGCCTGCGTTGTAGGCGGCTAATGCAAGCTTATGATTCTGATCGAATCGTTTGAGCATTTTGGCCATGTAGGCTGCGCCACCATCTATATTTTGCGCAGCATTAAAGCTATCCACCACACCTAACTCTTTTGCCGTACCTGGCATCAATTGCATCACGCCCTGTGCGCCGACTCTCGATACGGCATTTTGGTCAAAGCAAGATTCAACCTGCGCAATCGCTTTTATCAGCTCGACATCCACATCGTGTTTAAGGCCTGCGGATAAAATCGTTTGTTCAAAGGTTTTTGCACGTGCAGCCATATCCGCTGCGCTTAAGCCATTGCAAGAGGTTTTCGCGACTGGGCGACCGTAATCTGCTTGGTAGCTGGTGCGAACCATTTGCCCGTTCACCAAAGGCGCATCAGAGAACACCACACCGCCACTGGCATCTTGATGACTATAAACCGGTGGAGCGGCCTTCGCTGCACTAATAAGACAGATGCTCAAAGCGCCGGTAATCGAGATCAGAGTGGACCACTTCATGTGCGTGATTTCGCTAAACGTATGCTAAATCATCGACCCGCGTGTGAAATGGCTAACAACCACTGCTCGTGAGTGAGAGGTGCATCACGTTATTTTCTAATTGGCTGGCCCATGCCATTCGCTCAAGTGATCAGCTAATTCGGGGCGCGACTTTGCAACAGCAGGTTTTGACGGTGTGCCCATGTAAATAAAGCCCACAATTTGGTCTTTCTCGGCAACGCCCAAGGCTGCTTTTACATCAGGATGATACGTGTTGGGCCCTGAGAGCCAGATTGATCCAAATCCGCTCGCGGTTGCGGCCAATTGAATTAAGGTCGCTGCCGCACCTGCGGATAGTATTTGTTCTACCTCGGGTGTTTTTAAATGATCAGGGGTGATGGTTGCTACAATTACTACTATCAATGGAGAACGCAACGGCTTTTGCTTGGTGCGAGCGATTTTTTCTGCAGGCGTATCTGGCTCTCTTTTTAACGTGGCCTGCGCGAACACTTCGCCAAGCTGATTGCGAGCGTCACCTTGAATCGTTATAAATCGCCACGGACGCATGGCGGCATGATCAGGCGCAGTAAGCCCAGCTTGAAGAATTTTTGTCAGCTGTTCTTTATTTGGCGCAGGTTCAACAAGCTGAACCGCCGGTGTGGAAGTGCGACTTTCCAGCGTGTTTAACATGAGCATATTTTTCCGAAACGATTGCGTGATGCCATTATAGGCATTTCCTGATCAATCAGACCAACCAACCATGGGCAATTTATCGTGAGTGTCAGTTACACATTAAAACCGAGTCACCCGGAAGCACATCAGTTTGAAGTAACGTTGCACGCGACCGAGATTAATTCTGAAGGGCAGTTGTTTACGCTGCCAAACTGGATACCCGGTAGCTACATGATTCGCGATTTTTCGAAAAACATTCTATCGATTGATGCGCACAGCGGTGGTAAATCTATTGCGCTAGCCAAGCTTGGTAAGTCGAGTTGGCTGGCGCCAGCAGGGCTTAGCGAGATAACCCTAACCTACCTTGTTTATGCTTGGGATTTATCCGTGCGCTCGGCGCATTTGGATAACGAGCATGGCTTTTTCAATGGCACGAGTGTGTTTTTAAGCGTCGCAGGCCAAGAGCATCAAACCCTGGATGTTGACCTGCAAGCCCCCGATGGCGATGCGTTTAAAGAGTGGAGGCTAGCCACGAGTTTAAAAGCCAAAAATGTTAATGCGGCGGGCTATGGCCACTATCAAGCGGTTGACTACGATGACTTGATCGATCACCCGGTGGAGATGGGCACGTTTGAGCGCATTGAGTTCGAAGCCTGCGGCGTGCCGCATGAAGTTATCCTGACCGGCGACTTCCACACAGACAACGATCGTATCGCGCGCGATCTAACAATCATCTGCGAAGCGCAAATAAAATTCTTCGGCGGGCCTGCACCGGTTGATCGTTATGTGTTTATGGTGATGATTGTAGGTGATGGTTATGGCGGACTTGAACATCGTGCTTCTACGGCGTTGCTAATCACACGTGAGCATTTACCTATTGTGGGCGATGATAGCGTTAACGATAAATATTTATCGTTTCTGGGTTTATGCAGTCATGAGTATTTTCATACATGGAATGTTAAGCGCATAAAGCCTGCCGAGTTTGTACCGTACAAGTTGGAAGAAGAATCCTATACGCAACTGCTTTGGTTTTTTGAAGGCATAACATCCTATTACGATGACCTGTTTCTAATTCGAACCGGTTTGATCAGCCAACAACAGTATTTTGATTTGATGTCTAAAACCATTACACGCATTCAGCGAGGCAGTGGTCGCATGATTCAAAGTGTGACTGATTCAAGTTTGGATGCGTGGAATAAATTTTATAAGCAAGACTCAAACGCACCCAATGCCATCGTCAGTTACTACGCTAAAGGAGCCTTGGTATCGCTGTGTTTGGATGCGCAGATTCGCCAAGCAACCAATGGTCAAAAATCATTAGATGACTTAATGCGTTTGCTGTGGGCGCGTTGGCTGGATAATAAACAAGGCTTGGGTGAGCGAGAACCAGAACAGCTGGCCAGCGAAATTGCCGGCAAAGACCTATCAGAATTCTTTGCAAAAGCGCTCTACACAACCGAAGAATTGCCCGTTGAAGAGTCCCTGAATTACTTGGGCGTTGATGTGCATTGGCGTGCAAGAAAATCATTAAGTGATACCGGTGGTGGTAAGCCAAATGATGAAAACGATGCACCATCGCCATGGCTGGGTGCAAATGTTGACGGGCCATCGGGCAAAGTTAGCGTTACCCATGTGTTTGCTGGTGGTGCTGCATTGGCTGCAGGTTTAGCGCCAGGCGATATAATAATCGCCATCGATAACATTATCGTCAGCAGCGGTGATATTGCAGATCTATTGCAACGACACGCCACATCCGCACTCTTAACCCTACACTATAGCCGCCATGGCGTATTGCGAACAACGCAGTTACCGGTTATGCCAGCACCTGTTGATACTTGTTCATTAAGCTTTAACGATGAGAAAGTCGTGGCATGGCCAACCACGCCGACGACATAAAATTCAATGACTGATTTATCAACGGTGCTAACCACGCCGATCATGCAAACGGCATTGCAAGAGCAGGGAATTGATAACGTGCACGTAGAGGTGTTCGACTCGTTACCCTCTACTAGCGAATATTTATCTGAACTTGCAAAACGCTCAAGTGCAAATGCAAAGCCACATCTGTGCGTGGCGGATTGGCAAACCAATGGCAATGGGCGGCGTG